>JBBIOF010000629.1:0-4597 GCA_037443505.1 Candidatus Rokuibacteriota bacterium | reverse complement strand
CCCTGAGGCGCGCCGCGCCGTCCGTGATGGCCTGGTACACGGCCGCCGTGCCGGCGCTCACGGCCAGGCTCCGTGCGGCCCGGAGCAGGACCCCGGCCCGCCGGCCGGGCGGCCCGCCCCGGGGAGGGACCGTCCGCGTGGAGGGGCTCAACGCTCGCCGAACGCCTTGAGCTTGTTGTACAGCGTCTTGGGGTCCACGCCCAGGATGCGGGCCGCCCGCGTCCTGTTGCCGCCGCACCGCTGCAGGACCTTCAGGATGTGCCGCCGCTCCACCTCCTCCAGGGACAGGAGGCCGAGGTCGACGACCTCCGCCGACCCGGCGCTGGGCAGGTGGAGCGCGACCTCCGCCGCGGTGACCTCGCCGTCCGGGGACAGGACGCTGAGCCGCTCGACGACGTTCCGCAGCTCGCGCACGTTGCCTGGCCAGGGGTAGCGCGTCAGCAGCGCCATGGCCTCCGCCGTGAGCTTCACGGGAGCGCGGCCCGGGGGCGCCACCTGCTGGGCGAAGTGCTCCACCAGCAGCGGGATGTCCTCCACCCGCTCGCGGAGGGGCGGCACCTCGATCACGATGACGCCGAGCCGGTAGTAGAGGTCGTGGCGGAACGCCCCGGTGGCCGCCGCCCGCATCAGGTCCTTGTTCGTGGCCGCGATGATCCGCACGTCCACGTGGAGCGTGCGGTCGCCGCCCAGGCGCCGGATCTCGCCGCGGTCGAGGGCGCGCAGCAGCTTGGCCTGCATGGCCACGCTCATCTCGCCCACCTCGTCCAGGAACAGTGTCCCCTCGTGGGCCAGCTCCAGCAGCCCGTGGCGCCGCCCGGTGGCGCCGGTGAAGGCGCCGCGCTCGTGGCCGAACAGCTCCGACTCCAGCAGCTCGTCCGGCAGGGCGGCGCAGTTGATGGCGAGGAACGGCAGGTCGCGGCGGGCGCTGGCCCGGTGGATGGAGCGCGCCGCCAGCTCCTTGCCGCTGCCGCTCTCGCCGAGGATCAGGACGTTGGAGCTCGACTGGCTGGCGCGGTCCAGCAGGCCGCGCAGGCGGTCCATGGCCCGGCTCTGCCCGTAGAGCAGCGGCTCCACCTCCTGCTGCGAGACGGCCCGGCGGAGCGACCGGTTCTCGAGCCGGAGCCGCCGGTACTCCGCCGCCCGCTCGACGGCCTGGACGAGCTCGGCGAACTGGAAGGGCTTGGTCAGGTAGTCGAAGGCGTGGAGCTTCACCGCCTCGATGGCGGTCTCGATGTCGGCGTGGCCGGTGACGATGATGACCTCGCCGTCGTGGCCGTCCGCCCGGATCTGCTGCAGCACCTGGATCCCGTCCCGGCGGGGCATCCGGAGGTCGAGGATCACGACGTCGAACTCCTGCTCGGCCAGCACCGCGAGGGCCGCGTCGCCGTCACCGGCCGCCGCGACCAGGAAGCCGCGCCGGGCCAGGCCCTGGACGAGGAGCTCGCGCAGATCCTGCTCGTCCTCGACCACGAGGAGCCGCAGCGCGTTCGGCATCTGTCCTCCGGCGATCAGTCGGACGGGCCGGAACCGGCCGTCGAGCGGTGTGTTCCAGCCTACCCCAGCGTCCAGGGAGCCGCCAAGGAAACTGGCACCCGCGGGGGCGCCACGCGCCGTGCAGGCCTGCCGTTGCCACCTCGTCATCGAGGGCCGTCCGGCCCCGGGGACGCGCGCGAGGAGGCGTGGAAGGTTCCGCGTCGACGGGATCGGCCGCCCGCGTGGCGTGCCGAAGCGGCATGCGCCGGGCCGGGCCGCCAGAGACTCGGGCGGGCGGCTCTCCGACCACAGCGCTTCCGCCGATTACCCGGACAGGCAATGGCGGGGGGCGTGCCGGCTCGGCGCACCCCTCGGTCGGGACGGTGGACGGAGACCGGTCAGGGAGGACCGGGAGGGGGGAACGACGATGCGCACGGTGGGAGCGGTACTCGGACTGGTGGGCATGGTGCTCGGCGCGGGCGTGGGAGTGGCGGCGGCCGACGAGCGGGCGGACTGGGGCACGGCCGTGTCGGTCGGCGCCGACAGCGGCAGCTACACGCTGCTGCTGGAGAACGACCAGGGCTTCAGCCTGATCGCGCTGGACCCGTTCGCCACGATCCAGGGCGCGGGACTCCGGCAGATGACCTTCTCCGACATCCGACCGGGCGACCGGATCGACTACGCGGTGGCCAGCTGGGCAGGCATGGACGTCGCCGAGATGCTCCACGTCACGCCCCGCCGCCACGCGAACGCGGGTCGCTAGCCCGGTCCGGGCGGCCCGCGAGGACACGGCCGCGGCCCGGCCAGGCCGGGCGGCGGTTTCGCGACACGGTGAAGGGACCCGTTTCGTTCCCGAACGACGACACACGAACAGGAGGCAGGCGATGAGGCTGGCATTCGTGGACAAGTGCGTCGCGGTGGCCGTGGTGGCGCTCCTGCCCGTCATGGCCCTGGCCGCCGGCTTCGAGATCACGCCGGCCGTCCAGGCGGAGCTCGACAGGCAGAAGCAGGTCGTGGCCGGCTGGGCCGCCGACCCCGTGATCGTGAGCGCGGTGAAGGAGCAGAACGCGCGGGGGCCCATCGCGGGCATGGACAACCCCAAATGGAAGACCACCCGGCGCAGCGATCCCGTCGTGAAGGCGTTCCAGACGAGCCCGGCCGGCCAGTTCCTGCGGGCCAGGCTCGCCGCCAGCAACGGCGCCTTCAGCGAGGCGTTCCTGAACGGCAGCAAGGGCGAGAAGGTGGCCTTCGCCGAGAAGACCACCAGCTACATCCACGCGGGCCAGGCCAAGCACGACGTCCCCTACACCACGGGCAAGGCGTGGCAGGGCAAGCCGGAGTTCGACGAGTCGAGCCAGACCTACGCCGTGCAGGTGTCGGTCCCGGTCCTCGACGGCGGCAAGCCGATTGGCTCGCTGGTGGTGGGCGTCAACCTCACGCACCTGGAGAAGATCGCGCAGAAGTAGGCGCCGATCCGGGATCCGAAGGGAGGACGACGCGATGACGGGCGGCCGGTGGACATGGCGCGGGCTCAGGATCCGCAGCAAGCTGATCGCGACCTACGGTGGGCTGGCCCTGATCACGGGGCTGGTGGGTGGCTGGGGAATCTGGGCCTTCTCGAGCGCCAACGGCGCCTTCCAGCTGGCCGTCACCGAGAGTCTTCCGGCGGTGGACCACCTCCTGCAGATCGATCGCGACATGCAGGACGTGGTCGTCGACGAGCGCAGCCTGATGTTCATGAAGCAGGACACCCCCGATGCCAGGACCCAGGTCAAGGATCACAGCAAGGACCTGGCTCAGGTGGCCGAGCGCTGGAAGAAGTACACGCAGATCCCCGCCTCCGACGCGGAGCGCGCCCTCTGGCCGCAGTTCGAGGCCGCCCGTGGCGAGTGGGAGGCGGCCACCCGCGAGGTGGTCAAGATCCTCGCCCAGGACACGGCGGAGTCGCGGCGGGACGCGATCGACCTCTCCATGGGAGACGCGCTCCAGAAGTTCGAGAAGGCCCGGGCCGTCCTCTCCCGGCTCACGGAGATGCGACAGGCGCGCGCCAGGCAGCACGCCGAGCACGAGGCCAGACGGGCGGCGTGGACGCGGTGGCTCATCGTGGCCACGGTCGTCGGGGCCTTCGCCGTGGCGTTCGTCATGGCCTTCTTCGCCGCCCGCGCCATCGCGCAGCCGCTGGACGCGACCGTGGCGCTGCTGCGCGACATCGCCGAGGGCGAGGGTGACCTCACCAGGCGCCTGGAGGTCCGCACGGACGACGAGATCGGCCAGCTGGCGCGGTGGTTCAACACCTTCGTGGACCGGCTGTCCTCCATCATCGGCAACGTCCGGCTCACCGCCGGCCACGTGACGGGCGCGTCCCAGCAGCTGTCGGGCGCCGCCGCCCAGCTCGCGTCCGGCACCCAGCAGCAGGCGGCCAGCCTGGAGGAGACCGCGGCCAGCCTGGAGCAGATCACGGCCACCGTGAAGCAGAATGCCGACAACGCCCGCCAGGCCAGCCAGCTGGCCGGCGGCTCCCGCGACGCGGCGGAGCGCGGCGGGCAGGTGGTCTCGGCGGCCGTGGCGTCCATGCAGGAGATCACCCGGTCCTCCAAGCGCATCGCCGACATCATCACCGTCATCGACGAGATCGCCTTCCAGACCAACCTGCTGGCCCTCAACGCCGCCGTGGAGGCGGCCCGGGCCGGCGAGCAGGGCCGCGGCTTCGCGGTGGTGGCCGCGGAGGTCCGGAACCTCGCCCAGCGCAGCGCCGGCGCCGCCAAGGAGATCAAGGCGCTGATCCAGGACTCCGTGACCAAGGTGGAGGAGGGCTCGGAGCTGGTCAACCGCTCGGGCAAGACCCTGGAGGAGATCGTGCAGTCGGCCAAGCGGGTCGCCGACATCGTGGCCGAGATCGCCGCGGCCTGCCAGGAGCAGTCGGGCGGCATCGACCAGGTCAACCGGGCCGTGGCGCAGATGGACCGGGTCACCCAGGACAACGCGGCCCAGACGGAGGAGCTTTCGTCGACGTCGCAGGCGCTGGCCGCGCAGGCGCAGGAGCTCCTGGCGCTGGTGGGCCGCTTCCGGCTGACGGGGGACCACGTGCAGGCCGCGGGACCGGCCGCGCCCGAGCGCCACGCCC
>JBBIOF010000628.1:0-6603 GCA_037443505.1 Candidatus Rokuibacteriota bacterium | reverse complement strand
AGCGAACGGATGTCCGCCGAGCAGGCGGAGCAGCTGGCCGACAAGCTGTCCACGGGCACGTGGACCCACGACTACCCCATCACGGCCGAGGAGGCGAAGTCGCTGGGCCTGCCGGTGACCACGGAGGTGCCCTCGGAGGTCTACGACTTCATGCGGCTGTTCCCGCAGCCGACGCGGCTGCGGCCGGCCGTGGAGTACGTGCCGCTGCCGTACCGTGGCCGCGGGCGGCAGCAGGGCGCGACGGGCACCTGACCTCGGGCGGTTGACCCGTTCCCCGGGCGGGCGCGATCCTCGCGCCGCTCGTCGTCCAGGGCTCGGGGCTCCGGGTACCATGGCCCGCGGCCGCCGGCCGTGGCATAATGGACCGGTTTGAGCTGAGAGGATCGAGGCTTCCATGCAGCCGCTTCCCGTAATTCAGCCGGCCGCGCCGCCCGAGGGGCGCAAGCCCGGGTGGTTGAAAGTGCGTGCCCCCGGCGGGCCGAACTACATCCGCCTCAAGGGCCTCATGCGCGAGTGGAACCTCCATTCGGTGTGCGAGGAGGCCCACTGTCCCAACATCGGCGAGTGCTGGGAGGACGCCACCGCCACGTTCATGATCCTCGGCGACGTCTGCACCCGGAACTGCGGCTACTGCGCCATCGAGCACGGCCGTCCCCTCTGGGAGGACCGCGAGGAGCCAGAGCGCATCGGGCGGGCGGTGGCGGCGCTGCGCCTGGACTACGCCGTGATCACCTCGGTGAACCGGGACGACCTGGCGGACGGGGGGGCCGCCCACTGGGCCGCCACCATCCGGGCCGTCCACCGTCACGCGCCGGCGTGCCGGGTGGAGGCCCTGATCCCGGACTTCCAGGGCCAGGCCGAGGCGCTGGCCACGGTGATCGACGCCCGGCCGGCGGTGCTCAACCACAACACGGAGACGGTGCCCAGGCTCTACCGGGTGGCACGGCACGGGGGCCGGTACGAGCGGACGCTGGAGCTGTTCCGGCGGGCCCGCGCCCTGGCGCCGGACCTGCCCACCAAGTCCGGGCTCATCCTGGGCCTGGGGGAGACGTGGGACGAGCTCCTCGCGACCCTGCGGGATCTCCGGAGCGTCGACGTCCGGATCCTGACGCTGGGGCAGTACCTGCGGCCGTCGGCCCGGCACCTGCCCGTGGTCAGGTACTATCGGCCCGAGGAGTTCCAGGAGCTGGCCGCCGCCGGGCTCGCACTGGGCTTCGCCCACGTGGAGGCGGGGCCGCTGGTCCGCAGCTCCTACCACGCGAAGCGGCAGACCGAGTCCATGGGGGCTCCCTGAGGTGGAGTACGGCACGATCCTGCTGGTGTTCGCCTTCGCGGCGGCGGTGGCCGGCGCCCTCATCGGCCTGCCCCACCTGCTGGCGCCGCGGCGGCGCCTCACGCCGGTCAAGGCCGAGCCCTTCGAGTGCGGCAAGGACCCGCTGGCGATCGCCGAGGGGCGATTCGCCATCAAGTTCTCCACCATCGCCATCTTCTTCATCCTCATCGACATCGAGCTGCTGTTCGTCTGGCCGTGGGCGATGCTCTACCGGCGGCTGGGCTGGTTCGGCTTCGCGGAGATGATCGTGTTCCTGGGCATCCTGATGCTCGGGTTCCTCTATATCTGGCGGAAAGGTGGCCTCCAGTGGGAATAGGCAGCTTCTTCACCTCCAGGCTCGACGAGGCCATCGGCTGGGCGCGGAAGTACTCCATCTTCCAGTACCCGTTCGTCACGGCCTGCTGCGGCATGGAGTACATGGCCACCGCGTGCTCGCACTACGACATCGACCGGTTCGGCGCGGGCCTGCCCCGGTTCTCGCCGCGCCAGGCCGATGTCCTCTTCGTGGTGGGCACCATCAGCCACAAGATGGCGCCGGTGCTCAAGCGGGTGTACGACCAGATGACGGAGCCCAAGTGGGTGGTGGCGTTCGGCGTCTGCACCTGCACCGGCGGCTTCTACGACAACTACGCCACCGTCCAGGGGATCGACACCATCGTGCCGGTCGATGTCTACATTCCCGGCTGTCCGCCGCGGCCCGAGTCCGTCCTGGACGGGCTCATGAAGCTGCAGGAGAAGATCGCGGCCGGCGTCCAGAGGTACTGAGTGGACGGCCAGGCCATCCTCGCGCGGCTCCGGGAGCGCTTTCCCGGGGGGATCGTCGAGACCCACGACTGGCGGGGTGACCACACCGTGGTGGCGGACCGCTCCGCCATCGCGGACCTCCTGCGGGTCTGCCGGGACGACGAGGCGCTCGCCTTCGACGTGCTCATGGACCTGACGGCGGTGGACTACCTGAAGTACCCGGGCCGCGAGGACGGCCCCCGGTTCGAGGTCGTGTACCACCTCTACTCGCTGCGTCACAACCACCGCCTGCGCGTCAAGGTGCGGGTGGAGGAGGACGACGCGGTGGTGCCCAGCGCGGTGCCGCTCTGGCCCATCGCCAACTGGTTCGAGCGCGAGGTGTGGGACATGTTCGGCATCCGGTTCGAGGGCCACCCCGACCTCCGCCGGCTGCTGATGTACGAGGAGTTCGTGGGACACCCGCTGCGGAAGGACTACCCGATCAACCGGCGGCAGCCGCTCATCGGACCCACCATCTGACCATGGATTCCACCGACCGCTCCGAGGGGCGCAGGACCACCACGCGCGAGTTCATGCTGGGCGAGGGCGGTGGCCCGGGGACCGGGGCCGGGACCGAGCTCATGCGGCTGGGCGTCGGCCCCCAGCACCCGGCCATGCACGGGATCATCCGCATCGTCACCGAGCTGGACGGCGAGGTCATCGTCGGGTCCGACGTGGAGATCGGCTACCTGCACCGGGCCTTCGAGAAGGACTGCGAGGTGGGCGGGTACAACAACGCCATCCCGTACACCGACCGCCTCAACTACGTCTCGCCCCTGATCAACAACTTCGGCTACTGCTCGGCGGTGGAGAAGCTGCTGGGCATCGACATCACCGAGCGGTGCAAGTACATCCGCGTGATCATGAGCGAGATCTCGCGGATCTGCGACCACCTCACCTGCATCGGCGCCTCCGCCATGGAGCTGGGCGCGTTCACGGTCTTCCTCTACATGATCAAGGCCCGCGAGTTCCTGTGGGAGTTGGTGGAGGAGGTGACCGGGGCGCGGCTCACCATCTCGTACGGCCGCGTGGGCGGCGTGAAGGCGGACCTGCCCCCCGACCTGGGCGACCGGATGCGCCACGCCTTCAAGCAGACGCGCGAGGTGCTGGACGAGGTCCACCGGCTGCTGACGGGCAACCGCATCTTCATGGATCGCATGGTGGGCGTGGGCGCGCTCTCCCGGGAGGAGACGATCGGCTACGCCATCACCGGGCCGCTGCTCCGGGCGGTGGGCGTGCCCTACGACGTCCGCCGGGCGCAGCCCTACTACGTGTACGACCGCCTGGAGTGGGAGGTGCCCACCCAGCGGGACGGCGACAACTACGCGCGGTACCTGGTCCGCATGGCGGAGATGGAGCAGTCCATGCGGATCGCCGAGCAGGCGTGGGCCGAGATGCCGGGCGGCCCGGTGAACGTGGACTTCGAGGGGCGGCCGCTCGACCCCGCGAGCTACGTGGACCGGGGCAAGCAGGGCCGGACCGAGGGCCTGCTCCTCCTGCCCGTCACGCTCTCACCCAACCTCCGCGGCCAGGAGCGGCCGGCCCACCGCGCGGTCAACGTGCCCGACCGGCGGGTGGTGCTCCCGCCCAAGGCGCAGACCTACGGGTCCATCGAGGGCCTGATGAACCACTTCATGCTCATCATGGAGGGCTACGGCATCCGGCCCCCGAAGGGGGAGGCGTACTTCGCGGTGGAGGGCGCCAACGGCGAGCTGGGCTTCTACGTGGTGTCCGACGGGAGCGACCGGCCCTACCGGGTGCGCTGCCGGCCGCCCTGCCTGCCGCCCATGGCGGCGCTCCACCGCATGATCGAGGGGGAGATGATCGCGGACCTCATCCCCACCTTCGGCTCCATCAACATGATCGGGGGCGAGTTGGACCGATGAGCACGAGCGGAGTGACGTTCTCGCCCGAGCAGCTGGCCGAGGTGCGGCGCCTGCAGGGCCTCTACCCGGACCCGCGGGGCGCCCTCCTGCCGGTGCTGCACATGGCGCAGGAGACGTTCGGGCACATCTCGCTGGAGGTGGAAGAGTACGTGGCCGGGCTCTTCCGGCTCTCGCCGGCCCACGTCCACGAGGTGGTGACGTTCTACACCCTGTTCTTCCAGCGGCCGAAGGGCCGCCACGTGATCTCGGTGTGCCACAACCTCTCCTGCCACCTGGCGGGGGCGCCGAAGATCCTGGCCCACCTCAGGCAGAAGCTGGGGATCGACGTGGGCGAGACCACCGGAGACGAGAGGTTCACGCTGCTCGCGGTCGAGTGCCTCTGCGCCTGCGAGCACGCGCCCATGATGCAGGTGGATGACCGCTACGAGCTGGACCTCACGCCGGAGCGGGTGGACCGGATCGTCGAGGGCCTGCCGTGACGGAGACGCGGATCCTCACCCGGCACTTCGACCGGCCCGGCGCCCACACGCTGCGGGGGTGGCGCGAGCTGGGCGGCTACGCGGCCTGGGAGAAGGCGCAGGGCATGGAGCCCGCCGCCATCGTCGAGGAGGTGAAGAAGTCGAACCTCCGCGGCCTGGGAGGCGCCGGCTTCCCCACCGGCACCAAGTGGTCGTTCATCCCCCGGGATCACCGCGGACCCGTGTACCTGGTGGTGAACGCCGACGAGGGCGAGCCGGGCACGTTCAAGGACCGGTACCTGCTGGAGCGCACGCCCCACGCCCTCATCGAGGGCATGCTCATCACGGCCCGCGCCATCCGGGCGGCGCTGGGCTTCGTGTACATCCGGGGGGAGTACGTGGAGCCCTGGCGGCGCTTCTCGGCGGCGGTCCGCGAGGCGTACGACGCGGGGATCCTCGGGCGGGGCCTGGACGTCGTCGTGCACCGGGGCGCGGGCGCGTACATCTGCGGGGAGGAGACGGGCCTCATCTCGTCGCTCGAGGGCCGGAAGGGGTGGCCCAAGCTCAAGCCGCCCTTCCCCGCGGTCAAGGGGGCCTTCGGCGCCCCCACCATCGTGAACAACGTGGAGACGCTCTGCCACGTGCCGCACGTCATCGCGGGGGGCGCCGAGTGGTTCGCCTCGCTGGGCACCCGGACGCAGGGCGGCACCCGCATCTTCTCGGTCTCCGGGCGCGTGCGGCGGCCGGGGATCTACGAGGCCCCGGTCTCCATCACCCTCCGCCGGCTCGTCTACGACCTGGCCGGCGGCGTGACCGGAACGGGCCGGCTCAAGGCCGTGGTGCCGGGCGGCTCCTCGGCCCCCATCCTGCGGGCGGACGAGATCGACGTCACCATGGACGTGGACGGCCTCCGGGCCGCCGGGTCCATGGCCGGCTCCGCCGGGGTGATCGTGATGGACGAGAGCGTCTCCATCCCCGAGGCGCTGATGGTCGTGGCTCGCTTCTACGCCCACGAGAGCTGCGGCCAGTGCACGCCCTGCCGCGAGTCCACCGGCTGGATCTACAGGATGGTGCGGCGCATCGTCGAGGGCCGCGGCCGCAAGGAGGACCTCGACACCATCCTGGACGTGGCGCGGCGGGGAGCCGGCACCACCATCTGCGCCTTCTACGACGGGGCGGTGGGGCCGTACATCTCCTACATCGAGAAATTCCGGGACGAGTTCGAGGCGCTCATCCCCAGGTAGGCGGCCGAGGAATGCCCAAGCTCACCATCGACGGCAAGGAGATCGAGGTCGCGCCCGGCACCAACCTCGTGGAGGCCGCCCGCGCCCTCGGCATCGAAATCCCCCACTACTGCTATCACCCGGGACTTCCCATCGCCGGGCAGTGCCGGCTGTGCATGGTGGACATCGAGAAGGCGCCGCGGCCCACCATCGCCTGCAACACCCTGGCCGCCGACGGCATGGTGGTGTGGACGCAGACGGACCGCGTCCGGGAGACCCGGCGCTCCATCATGGAGTTCCACCTGGTCAACCACCCGCTGGACTGCCCGGTGTGCGACCAGGCGGGGGAGTGCTGGCTGCAGATCTACTACATGCGGCACGGCCTCTACGAGCCCCGCATGGTGGACGAGAAGGTGCACAAGCCCAAGGCGGTCCCGCTCGGGCCCCACGTGATGCTGGACGCCGAGCGGTGCATCCTCTGCTCCCGGTGCGTCAGGTTCTGCGACGAGGTGACCCGGACCGGAGAGCTGGGGATCTTCCACCGCGGCGACCACTCCGAGATCGGCCTCTTCCCGGGACGGGAGCTGGCCAACCCCTACTCGGGGAACGTCGTGGACATCTGTCCGGTGGGCGCGCTGACGGACCGCGACTTCCGCTTCCGCGTGCGCGTCTGGTACCTGGACGCCGCCCGCTCGGTGTGCCCGCGCTGCGCGCGCGGGTGCAACATCGAGGTCCACGTCAACCGCCGGCGCCCCCACCACAACGAGGGGCGGCGCGTGGCGCGGCTCAAGCCACGGTTCAACGCGGCCGTGAACCGGTGGTGGATGTGCGACGACGGCCGGTACGGGTTCGGCTGGGTGGACGACCCCTCGCGCGTGACGGTGCCCCTCCGGCGCGGGGCCGGCGGCGCGGCGCTCGGG
>JBBIOF010000627.1:0-1533 GCA_037443505.1 Candidatus Rokuibacteriota bacterium | reverse complement strand
GTCAGCTGGCGCAGGCGGCGCAGCGACACACGCAGCTGGCGGTGATCGAAGGTCTGATCGGTGCGGTAGTCCTTGAACCGCCGCTCCTCCGCGATCTTCATTGCCGAGCGGCTCACGCTCCTGCCGGCCGCTTCCGGGGTGGCCCGGCTCGCGGACCTCCCCGAGGCCGACCGCGCCGCGCTGCTGGGGGAGATCGCGCGGCTCGGCGCCGGCAGCGACCTGCTGCTGGTGGACACCGGAGCCGGCATCGGCGCGACGGTGCTGGCCCTGGTGGCGCTGGCGGACCGCGCGCTGCTGGTCACCACCCACGAGCCCACGGCGCTCAGCGACGCGTACGGGCTGCTCAAGAGCATCCGCAAGGGGATCGCGGGCGGCGGTCCCCGGATCGACGTCGTCGTCAATCTGGCCGCCACCCACCTGCAGGCCCGCGACACGCATGCCCGGCTCGCGCGGCTGACCGAGCGCTTCCTGGGCTTCTCGCCGGACCTCGCCGCCATCGTGCCCCGGGACGAGGCGGTGGGGGAAGCGATCGTCCGCCAGCAGCCGCTCAGCCGCATCTATCCCTACGCGCAGGCGACGCGCGCGATCGCCTCCCTGGCGCGCACCCTGGCCGACACCCGAGGACCAGACCATGCCACCACGCTCAGCTCCCCGCTGGCCCTACCAGTCCGCCGGTAAGAACGTCCGGCCCGAGGCCGTCGAGGCCGCGTGGCAGGCGTACCGGGCCTCCCGATCACCGGAGGCGCGCGACACGCTCGTCCAGCGCTACATCCACCTGGTGCGCTACATGGCGGGCCGCCTGTCCCGCACGCTGCCGCCGACGGTGGAGTTCGACGACCTGGTCTCCGCCGGCGTCGTGGGCTTCCTGGGCGCCCTCGACAGCTTCGACCCGGCCCACGGGACGGACTTCAGCGTCTACGCGCTGACCCGCATCCGCGGCGCCATGGTGGACTTCGTCCGCGAGATCGATCCCATCGGGCGCGTGACGCGGCGGAAGCTGCGTGAAATGGAGCGGGCGCTGGCGGAGCTGGAGCAGGAGCTCTCGCGGCCCCCGTCGGACGCCGAGGCCGCGACGCGCCTCGGGATCTCCGTGGACGCGTACCACGAGCTCCTGAGCCAGGCCACGGCGGCCATGACACTCTCGCTGGAGCGGGTGGAGAGCGACGGCGAGGACGAGGGCGATCCCGTCACCCGCGCCTGGGTGCCGGACACCGCCACCAAGGACCCGCTGGCCGAGCTGGCCGAGCGGGACGACGTGACGCGGCTCCGGTCGCTGGTGTCGGCGCTCTCCCAGGCCCAGCAGCTCGTGCTCCACCTCCACTACGTGGAGGAGCTGAACTTCCGGGAGATCGCCATGGTGATGGACATCTCCGAGTCGCGCGCCACCCAGCTCCACTCGGCGGCGGTGCTCGCCCTGCGCGGGCAGGCGCGGCGCCTGCAGCCGACCGGGGGAGGGCCACGGTGAGCCGGACGCTCGCCCTCCTGGGCGCGGCCCTGGTGGTCGGGGGATGCGCGGTCGCGGACCCCGCCCCG
>JBBIOF010000626.1:0-1718 GCA_037443505.1 Candidatus Rokuibacteriota bacterium | reverse complement strand
CGTCCGCGTGGTGGTGCTCGAGTCCGGGCCCCGGCACGACTTCGCGCGCCGCCGGGAATACGTCCGCCGCTACCTCCGTCGCGAGAACCCGTGGCGCGTCTCGCCGCCCGGCCTGGAGGCCTACACCGTGGGCGGGCCGGTGCCCTACCAGCTCGAGGGCCGGCGGGCGCGCGGGGTCGGCGGCGGCACGCTCCACTGGGAAGGCTACGCCCTGCGCCTGCACGCCAGCGACTTCCGCCTGCGGTCCCTGCACGGCATCGCGGACGACTGGCCCATCGGCTACCAGGACCTCGAGGCGGACTACGGGGCCGCCGAGAGGGTGCTCGGCGTCGCGGGCGCGGACGGCGACCCCTGGGCCTCGCCCCGCAGCACGCCGTTCCCGCTCCCGCCGTTCCCGTTCAGCCACTCCGACGGCCTGTTCGCCGCCGCCTGCCGGAAGCTCGGCATCGGGCTTTATCACCTGCCGCAGGCCCGCAACTCGGTCCCGTACGGCGGGCGCCCGCGGTGCCAGGCCTGCGGCACCTGCCAGGTCTGTCCGACCGGAGCCAGGGCGAGCGTCGATCTCGCGCAGGTCCCCCAGGCCGAGGCCACCGGGAACGCCGTGGTCCTCGCCGATGCGACCGTGCGCCGGCTGGAGGTCGGTGGCTCGGGCGAGGTGCACGCGGCCACGTACGCGCGGCATGACGGGGTCGAGCGCCGGCTGACCGCGCGCGTGTTCGTGCTGGCGGCGGGCGCCGTCGAGAACGCCCGGCTCCTGCTGCTCTCGGCCTCCCGCGGGTTCCCGAACGGCCTGGCCAACCGGAGCGGGCTCGTGGGTCGGTACTTCATGTCGCACCCCGCCGTGGACGTGGTCGGTCGGGTCCCGCAGCAGGTCCACCCGTATCGGATCGGCTTCTCGACCGCGGTGTCCCGCCAGTTCGCCGTCGAGGGCGACCGGGCGAGGCGGGGCGCCTTCCTCCTGGAGTTCCTCAACTCCGCGGGGCCGACGCCGGAGCGGATCGCCGCCGCCAGCGGCCTCTGGGGGGAGGCCCTGCGCCGGCACGTGCGCGAGGAGTTCGGGCACTGGCTGGGCATCCGCGTGTACGTGGAGCAGCTTCCCGACCGCGCCAGCGAAGTGTCGCTCGACCCGCGCGTGCGGGATCCCTTCGGCGACCCGGTGCCGCACGTCCACTACCGCCTGGGCGGGTACGAGCGCCGGGCGCTGGAGGACGCGCGGCAGGTCGCCGGCAGGATCCTCGAGGCCGCGGGAGCGACGCAGGTCAGGCCCGGCGGGCTGGCCTTCGCCGGGCACCAGATCGGGACCCATCGCATGGGCGCCGACCCCCGCACGAGCGTGGTGGATCCGGACCTGAGAGCCCACGACGTCCCCAACCTCTACCTGGTGGGTGCCGGCTGCTTCGTCACGGCCAGTGCCTCGCCCCCGACGCTGACCATCGCGGCGCTGGCCATCCGGGCGGCCCGGCACATCGCGGGCCGGCTCGGACGTTGACGTGGCGGGACGGGGTGTTACCCTGACGCCACCCCGAGTGGACGTGACCCGATGAGATGCCTCCGGTGCGACGCCGAGAACCGGGAGGGCCGCCGGTTCTGCGCCGAGTGCGGGTCCCCGCTGGCGGCGGCGTGCGCGTCGTGCGGCTTCGCCAACGAGGCGGGGGAGCGGTTCTGCGGGGGCTGCGGCCGGCCGCTGGCGCCCGCCGCCGCGCCGGGCCCGGCCGGCC
>JBBIOF010000625.1:0-2190 GCA_037443505.1 Candidatus Rokuibacteriota bacterium | reverse complement strand
GGGCAGGGGTGCTGCGGCGCCCTGAACGCCCACGGCGGCGACCACGACGCCGCGGTGGCGATGGCCCGGCGGACGATCGAGGTGTTCGACCGTGCCGGGGTGGACGCCGTGGTCGTCAACACCGCGGGATGTGGCGCGCACATGAAGGGCTACGGCGCCCTGCTCGCGGCTGACCCGGCCTGGGCCGGGCGGGCGCGGCGCTTCGCCGGGTCGGTGCAGGACCTCGCCGAGTTCCTCGCGCGGGCGCCCCTCCGGGGCCCGCTCGGGCCGGTGCCGATGACGGTGACCTACCACGACCCCTGCCACGTGGTGCACGGGCAGAAGATCCGCACCCAGCCGCGCGCGCTGCTCGCGCAGGTGCCGGGCCTCCGGGTCGTCGAGCTGGAGGAGTCGGACTGGTGCTGCGGCTCCGCGGGGATCTACAACCTCACGGAGCCCGAGATGGCCGGGCGCCTGCTCGACCGGAAGGTCCGCCACATCCTGGCGACGGGCGCCCAGGCGGTGGTCACGGCGAACCCGGGCTGCATCCTCCAGATCCAGGCCGGGCTCCGGGCCCGGGGCGCCGGCCTGCCGGTGCTGCACCTGGTCGAGGTCCTCGATCGCGCGTACGGAGGAGGGGCGTGAGCGGGCCGCCCGCGACGGCGACGCCGGAGGAGCACAAGGCACACGCGCCACGCTCGGTCGGCTGCTTCGTGCTCACGGTCTCGGATACCAAGACGCCGGAGACGGACACCAGCGGCGCCGTCATCCGCGAGCGCCTGGAGGGCGCCGGCCACCGGGTCGTCGGCGCCGCCATCGTCCGGGACGAGCCGGCCGAGGTGCAGCGGGTGATCCGCGACGCTGCGGCGGACCCCGCCGTGCAGGCCGTGATCCTCACCGGGGGCACCGGCATCACCTCGCGCGACTCGACCTTCGAGGCGGTGGAGGCCCTGCTGGACAAGCGGCTGCCGGGCTTCGGCGAGCTGTTCCGGATGCTCTCCTACCAGGAGATCGGGGCAGCCGCAATGCTCTCGCGCGCCCAGATGGGCATCCACCAGCGCCGCATCGTCGTCTCCCTGCCCGGCTCCCCGAACGCCTGCCGCTTGGCGCTCGACCGGCTCCTGATCCCTGAGCTCCCGCACCTGGTGCGGGAGGTGAGCCGCTAATTAAAGAATCTCGTGAAATAAAGTTATGCGATTCATGGGCTACGATGTCACGCTGAGGGATGCTGACTCCACGTGGCGCCCGGCGGGATTTCGCGGCGTTGGAAGCTCGACGGTTCCAGGCGGCACGGCTGTTTGCGCGCGGCGCGTCGCAGGCGGCCGTGGCACGCGCCTTGGGCGTGACCCCGATGACGGCTTGCCGCTGGTATCGGAGCTGGACGCGCGAAGGGCAGGCCGGGCTCAAGGCGGCCGGGCGCGCGGGCCGCAAGCCGCGGCTGGACGCCCAGGGTCTGGCCGAGGTCGACGCGGCTCTGCGCCGGGGCGCCCAAGCCCACGGCTTCAGCACCGACCTGTGGACCCTGCCCCGCATCGCCACGGTGATCGAGCGGGTGACGGGCGTCCGGTATCACCCGGGCCACGTCTGGTACCTCCTGCGCCGGCTGCACTGGTCGCTGCAGCGGCCGGCGCGCCGGGCGCGCGCACGCGACGAGCCGGCGATTCGGCGGTGGGTCCGGCAGCGCTGGCCGGCTGTAAAAAAAACGCCCAACGCCAGCGTGCGTGGCTCGTCTTCGAGGACGAAAGCGGGCTCTCGACGCAGCCCGTGGTCCGACGCACCTGGGCGCCCCGCGGGCACACCCCGGTCCTGACCCACCCGTTCCGCTGCTGGCAGCGCCTGTCGGTGGCGGCCGCGCTGGCGTTCCGCTGGGATGGGCGCCGGACGCGGCTGTGCTTTCAGATGCGGTCGGGGCCCTACACCACCGCGGCGCTGATCGGCTTTCTCCGCCAGCTCCACCGCCACCTGCGGGGCGACCGGGTGATTCTCCTCTGGGACGGGTTGCCGGCGCACCGAAGCCGGCGGATGCGGGCCTCCCTCGCCCAGGAGCGACGGTGGCTGACGGTGGAACGGCTGCCCGCGTATGCCCCGGAGCTCAATCCGGCCGAGCCGTTGTTCGGCAACGTGAAAGCGCGTGAACTGGCCAACCACTGCGGCGAGCTGCCGGAGCTGGCGACGGCGCTCCGAAACGGCCTGGCCCGCGTTCGCCGCGAC
>JBBIOF010000624.1:0-2395 GCA_037443505.1 Candidatus Rokuibacteriota bacterium | reverse complement strand
CCTCAAACCCCGTTGTCTTCAAAACAAAGGGGGCAGGAACCCCCACAGGTTGCCTCCCTCCAGGAGAGACGACCGGCGAGCCGGAGATTAGTACTCCGGCATGGACGGCGTCTCCTTCTTCTCCTCGGGCACGTCGGTGATCAGCGCCTCCGTCGTCAGCAGCAGGCCCGCCACCGACGCGGCGTTCTGCAGGGCGGTCCGCTCGACCTTGGTCGGGTCGATGATGCCGGCCTGCATCATGTCCACGTACTGCATGCTCTCGGCGTCGAAGCCCCAGGTCGGGCGCGTGTCCGCCTTGACCTTCTCCACGATGACGCTGCCCTCGAGGCCGGCGTTCTCCACGATCTGGCGGATGGGCTCCTCGAGCGCCCGCCGCACGATCTGGGCCCCCACCTTCTCGTCGCCCTCCAGCGTCAGGGCGTCGATGGCCTTCGAGGCGCGCAGCAGGGCCACGCCGCCGCCCGGCACGATGCCCTCCTCCACCGCCGCCCGGGTGGCGTTCAGGGCGTCCTCCACCCGCGCCTTCTTCTCCTTCATGGCCGTCTCGGTGGCGGCCCCCACCTTGATGACCGCCACGCCGCCGGCCAGCTTGGCCAGCCGCTCCTGCAGCTTCTCGCGGTCGTAGTCCGAGGTCGTCTCCTCGATCTGCGCCCGGATCTGCTTGATGCGACCCTCGATGGCCGACTGCTTGCCGGCGCCCTCCACGATGGTGGTGTTGTCCTTGTCCACCACCACCTTCTTGGCCCGGCCCAGGTCGTCCAGCTTGATGTTCTCCAGCTTGATCCCTAGGTCCTCGGTGATGGCCTTGCCGCCGGTGAGGATGGCGATGTCCTCCAGCATGGCCTTGCGGCGGTCGCCGAAGCCCGGCGCCTTGACGGCCGCGCACTGCAGCGTGCCGCGGAGCTTGTTGACCACCAGGGTGGCCAGCGCCTCGCCCTCCACCTCCTCGGCGATGATGAGGAGCGGCTTGCCCGCCCGCGCCACCTGCTCCAGCAGCGGCAGCATGTCCTTCATCACGCTGATCTTCTTCTCGTGGATGAGGATCAGCGCGTCCTCCAGCACGCACTCCATCCGCTCGGCATCGGTGACGAAGTACGGGGAGAGGTACCCGCGGTCGAACTGCATGCCCTCCACCACGTCCAGCACCGTGTCGGCCGACTTGGACTCCTCCACGGTGATGACGCCGTCCTTGCCCACCTTCTCCATCGCCTCGGCGATCAGGTTGCCGATGGTCTTGTCGTTGTTGGCGGCGATGGTGGCGACCTGCGCGATCTCCTTCTTGTCCTTGGTGGACTTGGAGAGCTTCTTCAGCTCCTCGACCACGGCGTCCACCGCCGCGTCGATGCCCCGCTTGAGCCCCATGGGGTTGGCGCCGGCGGTGACGTTCTTCAGGCCCTCGCGGAAGATCGCCTGGGCCAGGACGGTGGCGGTGGTGGTGCCGTCACCCGCCACGTCGGAGGTCTTGGACGCCACCTCCTTCAGCATCTGGGCGCCCATGTCCTCGTACGGGTCCTTGAGCTCGATCTCCTTGGCGACGGTGACGCCGTCCTTGGTGATGGTGGGCGTGCCGAACTTCTTGTCGATGACCACGTTGCGGCCCTTGGGGCCCAGCGTGGCCTTCACCGCCTCGGCCAGGATGTTGACGCCCCGGAGCAGGGCCGCCCGGGCCTCCTCGTCGAACTTGAGCTGCTTGGGCATGGATCGCGTCCTCCTTCGGGGTGATGAGGGTCAGTCGAGAATCGCCAGGACGTCCTCCTCGCGGAGGATCAGGTACTCCTTGTCTTCCAGCTTGACTTCGGAGCCGGAGTACTTGCCGAACAGGATCCGGTCACCCACCTTCACGTCCAGGGGAAGCCGCTTGCCGTCGTCGGTGACCTTGCCGGCCCCGACGGCGACCACCTTGCCCTCCTGGGGCTTCTCCTTGGCCGTGTCGGGGATGATGATGCCGCCTCGCTTGACCTCCTGCTCCTCGAGCCGCTCCACCAGAATGCGATCGTGCATCGGACGAATCTTCATCCCTGCCTCCTCGTGAATAGGCCGTCGCCTCGGACGTCTCTGCCTGGGGGGAACCCCCGGGAACGATTCGTTAGCACTCTTAATACATGAGTGCTAACCAGTCAAGAGGGGGGTAGTCTCCCGGCATGGAAGCCAGGAGTAAGTAGCTGAATTAGAAAGATAAAACGCCATCTGTTGATTGGCGGCCCAGCTTACGCTACCTATCCCCCAGATATTACCCGCGTACAACCTGAGCCGGGCGGGCTCAAGGTCGCCTGGCATGTCCGAGGAGGTTGGCGATGGCGTCTGGCAGCCGTTTGTGGAGTCCCCTTCACCTGGTTCTCGTCGCCGGGGCGGTCGTGCTGGCCATCGCCGGCCCGGGAGCCCTCCCGGCCGGCGC
>JBBIOF010000623.1:0-3733 GCA_037443505.1 Candidatus Rokuibacteriota bacterium | reverse complement strand
GCATGACGCGCCCCGCCCTCGCGGCGGTCCTGCTGCTGGCCGTGGCCGCGGCGGGCTGCCGGACGCTGACGGGCCGGTCGGCCGGCGAGTGGGTGGACGACCGCACCGTCACGGCCAGGGTGAAGGCCCGGCTGGCGGCGGGGGGTCTCCACCCTGACCCGGGTCCACGTGGACACCTACCACGGCGTCGTGTACCTCACGGGCGGCGTCGAGAGCGCGCGCCTGAAGCGGGAGGCCGAGACGATCGCCCGCGAGGTGCCCCACGTCGAGATGGTGGTCAACAACCTGCACGTGCTCGATCCGGAGGCCGTGGCCGCGTCTGCCTCGACCGCCCGGGCCGCTCCGGCGCACCACCCGCTGCTGAGCCAGCTGGGGGGCGTCCGGCGGCTCGGGATGGAGTCGGGCACGCCAGCCTGGACCCGGTACGCCGCCCACGACGCGGCCGGGCGGCGGGTAGCCACCGTGTACGCCGTCACCGACGGCGCCGCGCAGGGAGTGGCGGACCTCGGGGTGGGGGGCCCGGCCATCGATCACGTCGCCCTCTACCCGCCGGCCGCCGGCGGACCCGCGTGGGTGGTGCTCTGGCACGTCGCGGCGAGCGAGGCAGCCCGGCTCCGCTGACGCCGGGCGGGTATACTCGATCCATGCGCCTCCTGCTCGCCGGGCTGGCCGTGCTGCTCGCCCTGACCGCGGCCGCCCGCGGCGACTCCCTGGACGCCGCCCCGGCGGATCCCGCGGGGCGCGTGGCGCACCACGTGCGGGTCGCCAACGAGATCGCCGCGCACTTCGAGGACGTCCTGCGCCGGGACTGCCCGCGCTTCGGCACGGCCGCGGAGTGGGACACCTACCTGGACGGCGAGATCGACCGCCTGGTGCTGCTGATGGCCCACCTGGAACAGGCGTGGGTGGAGGCCAAGACCACGCCGGACGACGAGGTGCGCCGGACGGCCAAGGCGCCCCGCCGGCGCCTGCACGAGGCGCGCCCGCTGCTCGACAAGCTCCAGGCGTGCGCCCGGGACCACGGCTCGGACCTGGAGCCGCTGCCCGTGTGGTGGCACATCCAGCGCGAGGTGCCCCGCCGCCAGGCCGAGATCGCCCTGCCCCGCTAATGACTCTTGCGAAATAAGTTAACGAGAATCATGGGGTTGAAGTGAACCCTTCCTGTGAGACACGGAAATGGGTGACAGTCCTCGAGAGGAGGACCGATGCCCGGACAGCGACCGCGTGTCTTCAGCCGGGAGTTCAAGGAAGCCGCGGTACGCCGGATCTTGGCCGGGGAGAAGGTTAAGGCCCTGGCGGCCGAGCTCCAAGTGTGGCCCAAGCTGCTCTACCACTGGTGGGACCGGTACGAGTGGGGCGGCCTTGAGGCGTTGGTTCCGCCCGGACGGCCACCGCGCTCGGCGGTCTGGACGCAGCGCCCGCGGCCCACGCCGTCGCGCAAGGCGAGGGCCAAGGCGAAGGGGGAGCCCTGCCCTCCGGACGACGTCGCGGCGGCCGAGCGCGTCGCCGAGCTGGAGCGCAAGATCGGCCAGCAGGCGCTGGAGCTCGATTTTTTCGCGCGAGCCTTGCGGCACGTCAAGGCGTCCTCCCCGCCGAGCGGCGGGCGTGGCGCCAGAGCGTCTTCGCCGTGATCGAGGCGATGACGCCGCCGCAAGGCAGCCTGTCGATCGAGCGCCTGTGTGCGCTGGCCGGCGTGAGCCGGGCGACGTACTACCGGCACTGGCACGCGGCCGCGCCCCGCATCGAAGAGACCGCGCTCCGCGATGTGCTCCAGCGGCTGGCCGTGGCCCATCGGCATTACGGCTACCGCCGGCTCACCGAACTCGTCCGACGCGAGGGCTGGGCGGTGAACCACAAGCGGGTGCTGCGTCTCATGCGGACGGACAATCTTCTCTGCCTCCGCCGCCGCGCGTTTGTGCCCGCGACGACGGACTCGCAGCACCGCTGGCGTGTGGTCCCGAACCTGGCCCGGGACCTGGAGGTGACCGGGCTCGATCAGCTCTGGGTCGCCGACATCACCTACGTGCGGCTGCTTGAGGAGTTCGCCTTTCTGGCGGTCGTACTCGATGCCTTCAGCCGGCGCGTGCTCGGCTGGGCCCTTGAGGTCCACCTGCAGACCAGCCTCGCGCTCGCCGCCCTCGCCATGGCGCTCGCGGCCCGCCGGCCGCGGCCCGGCACCCTGATCCACCACTCCGATCGTGGAGTGCAGTACGCGTGCGCCGAGTACACCGCACGCCTGGCCGAGTACGGGATCCAGCCGAGTATGAGCCGGGTCGGCTCGCCCTACGACAACGCCAAGGCCGAGAGCTTCATGAAGACGCTCAAGCAGGAGGAAGTCGACGGGCGCGCGTACCGTGATGCCGACGAGGCGCGCCGCTCGATCGGCAGCTTCATCGAGGAGGTCTACAATCGCCAACGTCTGCATTCGGCGCTCGCCTATCTCAGCCCGACCGAGTTCGAGGCCACGCTGCGGCCCGAGGCGCTCGCTGCCCCGACGGCGTCCGTCGAGCCTGAACCTGCCGACGATTCGATCACGGTCGGAGCGCCAGCATGAGCGTGTGCCTCCCCCTCGCCACCGAAACCCAGGGCCGTAGCGCCTCTCAGACGCGACTTCGCGAGGGGGGCCGCTATCTCGGTACTCCCGAAAATCGCCCTTCCGCGACTGCCGGCGACCGGCCGGCGTGCCCTCACACCGCTGACGGCGTCTTGCTCACGCAGCCCCCGGCGGCTCATGATCAACCCCAGCCGTCACCCTTTTTCGTGTCTCACTTGAGGGGTGCACTCCAGCGCTCTAACATGGCTATTACTCTAATTCGGAAGAGTCATTAGCGCCCTCGACACGCGCGGCCGCGCTGCGGTATCGTGCCGCGCATGACACGCTCACCGTTCTCGCTGGAAGGCAGGACCGCCATCGTCACCGGCGGCGGCACCGGCATCGGCCGCGCCATCGCGCTGGAGTTCGCCCGGGCCGGTGCCGACGTCGCCGTCTGCAGCCGGAAGATGGAGCACCTGGAGCCCGTCGTCGCCGAGGTCCGCAAGCTCGGGCGCCGGTCCTTCGCCGAGGTAGTGGACGTCCGGGTGGAGGAGCAGGTCCGGGCCGTGGTGGAGCGGGCGGCCCGCGAGTTCGGGCGCCTGGACGTCATGGTCAACAACGCCGGGGCCTCGTTCCGCGCCCGCCCGGAGGACATCTCCCTCAACGGGTGGAACGCCGTGGTGGGCATCAACCTCAACGGGGTCTTCCTCGGCTGCAAGTGGGCGTACCGGCAGATGAAGGCCCAGGGCGGCGGGGTGATCGTCAACGTCGCCTCCATCGCCGGCGTCTACGGCTCGACGATGATGTCCCACTACGGCGCGGCCAAGGCCGCGGTCATCAACCTGACGCGCGCGCTCGGCATCGCCTGGGCCCGCGAGGGCATCCGCGTCAACTGCATCGCGCCCGGGCCCGTGGAGACCGAGGGGTACCTGGAGGTGCTCCGGAAGACCGACCCCGAGGCCGACCGGACCTACCGCGCGGTCGCCAACCGGGTGGGCATGGGCCGCTGGGGGCGCGTGGAGGAGATCGCCTGGCCGTGCATCTTCCTTGCCTCCGACGCCTCCTCCTTCATGACCGGCGAGACCATCGTCGTCGACGGCGGCCCCAACCCGCGCGACGCCGAGGGCTGAGCCGGCTGCCGTGCGCGCCCTGGTCATCGGCGCCTCCGGGCAGGTGGGGGCCGCGCTGGCGGCCCGGCTC
>JBBIOF010000622.1:0-6940 GCA_037443505.1 Candidatus Rokuibacteriota bacterium | reverse complement strand
ATGGCCTCGAGCACCAGGCCGTCGGAGACGCCCGTGCGCATCTCCCCGCCCACGATGCGGGCCAGCGCCTCGCGCTCGGGCGCGGTGGCGCGGGCAACGAGCGCGGCCAGCCGCGCCTCCCTGGTCCGCCGCGACCCGGCGCCGGCCACCTCCGCGACGGCCGCGAAGCCCTCGGCCACGTCGGCGATGGTCAGCGAGGGGCCCGGCGGCTCGGTCGTCCCGGCGGTGCTCCCGCGGACCCCGAGGACCCGGGGGTCCGACGCGGGGAAGGGACGGCCGCTGAGGAAGGCCACCGCCTGGGGGACCTCCTCCGGAGCCAGACCCCGCAGGTAGTCGGCCACCAGCCGGCGCTTGTCCAGGCGCCCCGGCGTGGCCGCCAGGCGGTGGCAAAGGGCGGCGAAGTCGGCGAAGAGGCTCACGACCTCCCATTATGCGCAACTGTCCGGCAATCTTGACTTTCCCGTCACCGGCGGCCTAGGGTGGAAGCATGCGTCGGTTGGTCCTGTACGACGCAGGCTCCGCCGCCGCTTCCCGGGCAGCCGCCCTCCTCGGAGATCGGTACGACGTGCGCGGGCTTCCGGCGGCCGCCGCCGACGGCTCCCCCGCGGTGGTGCTGGTCGAGGCCGGAGCGTGCGGGCCCGCGCCGGCGCCCGACCTCCGGATCGTGGGCCTGATGGGGGCCGGGACCGACGGCTCGTGTCCGGACCACTGGTACGCGCTCCTCCCGGCCGACGCCGACCTGCCGGTCCTCGAGCGGACCGTCGCCAACGCGTTCGCCGACCTGGACGCGGCCGCCGAGCTCAGGCGGCTCGGCACCGAGCTGGCCGAGCTCCACGCCATCGGCATCCGGCTCTCGTCCGAGCGCAACCCCGACGCGCTGCTGGAGCTGATCCTCACCAAGGCCCGCGAGATCACGGAGAGCGACGCCGGCTCGCTCTACCTGGTGGAGGAGGACGACGGGGGCGGAGGCGAGCGCCAGCTGTTCTTCGCGCTGGCCCAGAACGACAGCATCGAGATCCCGTTCCGCGCCAGCCGCCTGCCCCTCACCAGCGCGAGCGTGGCCGGCCACGTCGCCCTCACGGGCGAGGTGGTGAACCTCGGGGACGCCTACCACCCGCCGGCCGGCTCCCCGTTCCGGATCAATCGCTCCTTCGACGAGCAGACGGGGTACCGCACGCGGTCCATGCTGGTGGTCCCGCTCAAGACCCCGCAGGGCGAGATCATCGGGGTGCTCCAGCTCATCAACTGCAAGCCCGGCGCGCGGGCGAAGCTCGCCTCCCGCGCGGAGGTGGACCGGCACGTCCGCCCCTACAGCGCCCGCCACGAGCGGCTGGCTCGCGCGCTGGCCTCCCTGGCCGCGGTGGCCCTGGACAACAGCCGGCTCTACCAGAGCATCCGCCGGCTCTTCGAGGGCTTCGTGAGCGCGTCGGTGACCGCCATCGAGTCGCGCGACCCGACCACCTCCGGGCACTCGTTCCGCGTCGCCGAGCTCACCATGGGCCTGGCCGAGGCCGTGAACCGCTCGGAGCGCGGCGCCTACGCCGCCCTGCGCTTCACCGCGGACGAGATGATGGAGCTCCGGTATGCCGCGCTGCTCCACGACTTCGGCAAGGTGGGCGTGCGCGAGCACGTCCTGGTGAAGGCCAAGAAGCTCTACCCGGCGGAGCTCGACCGGATCCGCCAGCGCGTGGCGCTCATCAAGCGGGGGCTCGAGCTCCGGTGCGCCCGCCGGAAGATCGACTACCTGCTGGCGCGCGGCCGCCGGGGCTATGCCCGGTACGCGGCCGCGCTGGAGCGCGAGCTGGCGCAGTCGCTGGCCGAGCTCGACCGGAGCCTCGAGCAGGTGGTGGCCGCCAACGAGCCGGCGGTCCTTCCCGCGGGCCTCGTCGCCGAGATCCGCGAGCTGGCCCGGCGCGTCTTCGAGGACGAGACCGGCCGGCCCCAGGCCGTGGTCACCGCGGAGGAGGCTGCGATCCTGGCCATCCCTCAGGGCAGCCTCACGTCGGACGAGATCCAGGAGATCCGCTCGCACGTGGTGCACACCTTCCAGTTCCTGGCCCGCATCCCGTGGACCAGGGAGTTCCGCCGGATCCCCGAGATCGCCCGCTCCCACCACGAGAAGCTCGACGGCTCCGGCTATCCCTACGGGATGAAGGGCGACGAGATCCCGGTGCAGGCCAGGATCATGACCATCGCCGACATCTACGACGCGCTGTCGGCAAGCGACCGTCCCTACAAGCGCGCCGTGCCCACCGACCACGCCCTCGACATCCTGGAGGCGGAGCGCCGCCGCGGCGCCATCGACGGTGACCTCCTCGACCTCTTCATCGCCGCCCGGGTCTGGGAGCGGACGCGGCCCCGGTGAGACGGTCAGCCGGCCAGCACGAGCAGCACGCCCGTCCATCCTGCGAGCCCGCCCAGCGCCACCGCCGCCCGCGCCGCCTCTCGCAGGAGGTCGAGACTCCTCACGTGTTGAGTGGTGCGTCGCAAAAAAAAGGCCCGGCGGCGGCGGCGGACGGCGATGCTGCGACAGGTGGCCGCGTGGATCATGGCGCTCCTCAGAACCCCCGCAGCAGCCCGATGACCTTGCCGAGGATCCTCACGCGGCGCTCGCGGGGGTCCACGACGATGGGCGCCATGGCGGAGTTCTCCGGCTTGAGGACGATGCGGTCGCGGTCGCGCAGGAAGCGCTTCACCGTCGCCTCCGCCTCGCCCGACTCCGGGTCGAGGACGGCCACCACGATGTCGCCCGGCTGGGCGGTCTCCTGGCGCCGGACCAGCACCAGGTCGCCGTCGCAGATGTGCGCCTCGATCATGCTCTGCCCGCGCACCCGCAGCGCGAACACCTCGTCGGCGTCGCGCAGCGCCGAGGCGGCCAGCGGAAGCTCGCCCTCCCGGTTCTCCTCTGCCAGCACCGGACGCCCCGCGGCGATGCGCCCGAGGACGGGGACGGCGCGATAGCCGCCACCGGACCCTGGCTGGCTCGGCGTGAGGGCTCGCGACGTGCGACGCGCGCTGGGCCGCCTGAGGAGCGCCCCCTTCCGCTCGAGCGCCCGCAGGTGGTCGAACGCGGCGCGCGGCGTGACCCGGAAGCGCTCGCCGATCTCGCGCACCGTGGGCGGGACGCCGTGCCGTGCGGTGAAGGCGCGGATGAAGTCGAGCACCTCCTGCTGGCGGCTCGTCAGGTCGCGCATGCGTCCGCCCTCCCTGGGGCTACGCTACTCAACGCATGTTGAGGAAGTCAACCAAAAAAAGAGCGCTAATGAGTCTCGGAAAATAGTTTGACGGGATTCATGGAGTACCCTGCGATGCTGAGGAATGCCATCCACCAGCCGCGGATCCCGTCGGGATTTTGCTGCGTTGGAAGCGCGCCGGTACGAGGCCGCGCGGTTGTTCGCGCGCGGCGAATCGCAGGCGGCCGTCGCCCGCGCATTGGGCGCGACGCGCGCCGCCGCCCACGTCTGGTTTCATGCCTGGCAGGACGAAGGCCGCAGGGGCTTGAAGGCCGCGGGCCGTGCGGGGCGCAAGCCGCGACTCGAGGCGTCGCAGCTGGCGCGGGTCGAGGCGGCGTTGCTCAAGGGGCCGGGCGCTCATGGCTTCGCCACCGAACTGTGGACGTTGCCGCGGGTGGCGAGCGTGATCGAGCGGCTCACGGGCGTGCGCTACCACCCGGGCCACGTCTGGTACCTCCTGCGCCGGTTGGGCTGGTCGCTCCAACGCCCGACGCGCCAGGCGCGCGAGCGGGACGACGCGGCGATCGCGCAGTGGAAACGCGAGCGGTGGCCGCAGGTAAAAAAAACGCGCGGCGCCGGCGCGCCTGGATCGTCTTCGAAGACGAGAGCGGCGTCTCGCACCGGCCCGTCGTCCGCCGCACATGGGCGCCGCGCGGCCACCCGCCGGTCTTGACTCACACGGCCGGCCACTGGTCGCGCCTGTCGATCGCCGCGGCCTTGGCCTTCCGCTGGGATGGCCGCCGGCGCCGCTGCTACTTCCAGACGCGGCCGGGTAGCTACAACGACCTCGCGCTGATCGGCTTTCTGCGCGCCCTCAAGCGCCACTTCCCCGGCCGCCACGTCATCTTGGTCTGGGACGGTCTCGGGGGGCATAAGAGCCGCCTGATGCAGCAGTATCTGCGGCGGCAACGCTCGTGGCTGGCCGTTGAACGCTTGCCCAGGTACGCCCCCGAACTGAATCCCGTCGAGCAGATCTGGGGCAACCTCAAGAGCCGCGAACTTGCCAACCAGTGCCCGCTCGACATCCTCGCGCTTCGCACGCCGGTGCGGAGCGGGTTCGCCCGCATCCGCCACCGGCCCTCGCTGACCACGGCCTTCCTGCGGCATGCGGGGTTGGCGTTCTGACATGACCGTCGTCGACTTAATTCACGAGAGTCATTAGCCCGGCTCCCACGGCTCGCAGACGGGGCACGCCGCGAAGCCCTGCTCGCGAGCGTCGGACACCCGCTTGAGGTAGACGCGGTCGATCTCCGCGATCCGGGGCACCCACGAGCACTCCCGGCGGTGGAACAGCCGGGAGCCCCGCCGGGCGCAGAACGGCTCGCCGGCCTCGACGGGCGCCGGAGAAGGCTCGGCCGTTCCCGACTCGGGTGGGGGCGGCTCGCTCTCCGAGGGCAGGCCCGCGGGGGTCGCCGGCCCCTCGGGGGCCGGCGTGACGATGGGCTCCGGGTCGTTGATGTGGAGGTTCGTCTCGACGGTGGAGCGGAACTCCTCGCTCGCCCGCCGCAGCTCCCGCATGGCCCGCCCCACCATCCGTCCCAGCTCCGGGAGCTTCGAGGGACCGAAGACCAGGAGGGCGATGACGCCGATGACGATCATCTCCTGGAGGCCGATGTCGAACATCGCCCCAAGAGTAACACGCCGGGCGGCACGGTCGCGGCCGCCCGCGGGAAGGACGCTTCCGGAAGCTGGAACGGGATTACCAGGCGCCGCGCGCCGCGCCGCGACCCGCGCGCTCCGGCGCCCGGGCACGGATGTTGCTCCCCGTGGCCGCCGATGGCGGCGCTTCGCGTGCTCCTCTACGTCCTGCTGCTGGCGGTGCTGGCGCTCCGCGAGCGGCTCGCCGGCGCCCGGAGCCGCTAGGACGCGATGGGCTCCTTCGCCGGCTCCTTCTCCTGGGCCCGCTCCTCCGGCGTGACGAGGCCGCACTGCACGATCTTGTAGAGGAGCGCCTTGTAGCTGATCTGCAGGAGCCGCGCGGCCTTCGCCCGGTTCCAGTGCACGCGGTCGAGGACTTCCTTGATGGCGACCCGCTCGGCGTCCCGGGCCGCCTGCCGGGCGATGTCCTTCAGGCTGATCGCCGGCTCCGTGCTCACCGCCGCCGCGGCCGGCGCCACGGACGCCGGCCGGGGCGCACCACCGGCCAGGTGGCCGAGGATCTCCTGGTGCACCGCCCGCGCGTTGCCCAGCACCACGATGCGCTTCACGGCGTTCTCCAGCTCGCGCACGTTGCCGGGCCAGTGGTACTCGATGAAGAAGCGGACGGTGTCCGGCGGGATCTCCACGTTGCGGGCGTACTGGGCGTTGAACTGCCGCCGGAAGTGCTCCACCAGGACCGGGATCTCTTCCCGCCGCTCGCGCAGCGGCGGGACGCGGATCTCGATGACGTTGAGGCGGTAGTAGAGGTCCTCCCGGAACTGCCGCGCGCGCATGGCGGTCTCCAGGTCACGGTTGGTGGACGCGATGACGCGCACGTCGGAGCCGATGACCTTCTCGCCTCCCACCCGCGAGAACTCGCCGTCCTGGAGGACGTGCAGCAGCTTCGCCTGCAGGCGCAGCGGCATCTCGCCGATCTCGTCGAGGAGCAGCGTGCCGCCGTCGGCTGCCTCGAACTTCCCCGGCTTCTGCCGGTAGGCGCCGGTGAAGGCTCCCTTTTCGTGCCCGAACAGCTCCGATTCCAGCAGCTCGCCCGGCAGCGCCGCGCAGTTGAGCTTGAGGAACGCCGTGCCGGCGCGCGGGGACGCCTTGTGGATGGCCCGGGCCACCACCTCCTTGCCGGACCCGCTCTCTCCGCGGACGAGCACCGTGGTGTTGGTGGCGGCCACCTTCGCGATCAGTTCCCGGATCGGCTGCATCTTGACGCTGTTGCACAGGTTGAGCCCCTCGTCCATCGTGACCCCCTCGGCATGGCCCCCGAGCCATGCGATGTGCAGGCAGATGCAGGCCGGGTGCCAAAGATTTCGCCACGGGGTTTCCAGCGATGACAACCACTTATGCGGCTCTGGCGAGGGCTCGACCCTGGACGATTGTAGAAGCTTCCGCTCCGGAGAAACACTTACAAGAGGAGGCAGCCATGCACGTGCTCATCGTGGACGACGAGCCGCAGGTGGCCGACATCCTGGCCCGGTCGCTGGCGCGGGAGGGTCACCGGGCGACGGTGGCCCACTCGGGCGAGGAGGCCCTGCGCCTGCTCGAGCCGGTGGAGCCCGACGCCGTCTTCCTGGACGTCTCGATGCCGGGCATGAGCGGCCTGGACCTCCTCGCCGAGGTCCGGCGGCGCTGGCCTTCCCTGCCCGTGGTGGTCATCACCGGCCATGCCACCGCCGACGAGGTGGAGGAGGTCAGGCGCCTGGGTGCGGTGGACGTGATCGAGAAGCCGGCGCCCCTCAACCACTACCAGCAGGCCCTCGACCGGCTGGAGACCCGCGGCCCCGCCTGACGGAAAAGCGCTTCCCGCGCGGCGGGCCCCGGCGGCCACGGTCGCGCACCTCGGCGCCTGGGGCCCGGTGATCGCCGGCGCCTACGGCCACGAGGTCGTCCGTCTGGTGGCCGAGCGCGACGGCGAGGTGACGGGCGCGCTGCCGCTGGTGCTCATCCGGAGCCGCCTCTTCGGGCACCGCCTGGTGTCGATGCCCTTCCTGGACCACGGCGGCCTCCTCGCCGAGCCCGGCGGCGCCGAGGAGCGGGCCCTGCTCGACGCCGCGCTG
>JBBIOF010000621.1:0-2004 GCA_037443505.1 Candidatus Rokuibacteriota bacterium | reverse complement strand
CGCGCGGGGGGACCGTGCCCCGGGGGCGCGGCGGGGCGGCGCCGGCCAGGGCCGCCGCCCCGCGCGCAGGGAGGACCACGCGATGGACGAACGAGAGATCCGCGAGCTGCTCGGCCAGGTGAAGGCGGGCCGCCTCTCCCGCCGGGCGTTCACCCAGACCATGGTGGGGCTCGGCCTCACGGCCCCGATGGCGAGCCGGATGCTGGCCTCGGCGGGCATCGCCCGGGCGGAGACGCGCCCGGCCTTCACCCCGACCCGGCGCGGCGGCGGCGGCCGGCTGCGCGTGCTCTGGTGGCAGGCCCCCACGCTGCTGAACGGCCACTTCGCCACCGGCACCAAGGACCAGGACGCGTCGCGTCCGGTGTACGAGCCGCTGTGCGCCTTCGACCCCGACGGCAACTTCGTCCCCGTCCTCGCCGCCGAGGTCCCCACGCACCAGAACGGCGGCCTGTCGAAGGACGGCCGCACCGTGACCTGGCGGCTCAAGAAGGGCGTGGCGTGGCACGACGGCAAGCCCTTCACCGCCGACGACGTGATCTTCACCTGGGAGTGGGCGGCCGACCCCGCCACGGCGGCGGTGACCGTCACGGCGTACCGCGACATCGCCCGGATCGAGCGGGTGGACGACCACACGGTGAAGGTCGTGTTCAAGGAGCCCCGGGCGTACTGGTACGACGCCTTCTTCGGCGTGCGCGGGTACATCCTGCCCAGGCACCTCTTCAAGGACTACCGGGGATCGGCCTCCCGCCAGGCGCCGTACAACCTGAAGCCGGTGGGCACGGGCCCGTACCGCGTGGTGGACTTCAAGCCCGGCGACTCCGTCCGCTACGAGATCAACCCCAGCTACCACGTGCCCAACCGTCCCTTCTTCGACGTGGTGGAGCTCAAGGGCGGCGGCGACGCCGCCTCGGCGGCCCGCGCGGTGCTCCAGACCGGCGAGTTCGACTTCGCCTGGAACCTCCAGGTCGAGTGGGACGTGCTCAAGCGGCTGTCCGCGGGCGGCAAGGGCGTCGTCCTCAACACCACCACGGGGAACATCGAGCACATCCAGCTCAACCAGGCCGACCCCTGGACCGAGGTGGACGGCGAGCGGGCCAGCGTGAAGACGAAGCACCCCCTCTTCCAGGACCGGAAGTTCCGCCAGGCCCTGGCCCTGCTGGTGGACCGCGCCACGGTGGGGGAGGAGCTCTACGGGGAGACCGGGGAGGCGACCGGCAACTTCGTGAACGCGCCGGCGCAGTTCCGGTCGAAGAACACCCGGTGGGAGTTCAGCATCGACAAGGCCAACCGGCTCCTGGACGAGGCCGGGTACCGGCGCGGGCCGGACGGCTTCCGCGTGGACCGGAGCGGCAAGCGCATCAAGCTGCTCTTCCAGACCTCCACCAACTCGGTGCGCCAGAAGAACCAGGCCATCGTCAAGCAGGCGTGCGCGCGGGCGGGCATCGACGTGGAGCTCAAGTCGGTGGTGGCCTCGGTCTTCTTCTCGTCGGACCCGGCCAACCCCGACACCTACTCGCACTTCTACGCCGACCTGCAGATGTACAACACGACCCAGACCTCGCCGGACCCCCAGTTCTTCATGAACCAGTTCCTGTCCACCGAGGCGGCCCAGAAGGCCAACAAGTGGGCGGGGCGCAACCCCACCCGGTACCGGAACCCCGAGTACGACCGGCTGTGGAACGCGGCCGAGGTGGAGTTCGACCCGGTCAAGCGGGCGGCCATGTTCATCAAGATGAACGACCTGGTCGTGGGCGACGTCGCCGTCGTCCCGGAGATCTGGCGCCGGCGCCCGGCCGCGGCCAGCAGCCGGCTCCGCGGCCTCGACCTCTCGGGCTGGGACTCGGACCTCTGGCACCTGGCCTACTGGTACCGCGAGGCCTAGCGTGACCGCCGGCGGCGGGCGCCCGGCCCCCCCCCGGCCGCCCCCTGGGCAGGGTCGGGCTCCGCCGGGGGCGGCTCGCGGGGCCCGGCCGGCGGGGGGTGCGGGGGGTGGGCGTCTCGGGG
>JBBIOF010000620.1:0-2004 GCA_037443505.1 Candidatus Rokuibacteriota bacterium | reverse complement strand
GGTGGGCGCTCGACATCGGCCTGCTCGGCGAGGGCCCGTTCGTCGCCGAGGCCAGGCGCGCGCTCCTCGCCGGCGACGGGGACCTGTGGGTGGTCGAGGCGGGCGGGCGAACGGACCCGAGAGGAGGACGACGCTGACGGGACGGACGGCGGTGAGGCTGCTGTCCTGGACCCTCGGCCTGACGCTGGCCGCCGGCGGCCCGGCGGCCACGCCCGCGCGGGCCCAGGTCACCCTGCTCAACGTGTCGTACGATCCCACGCGCGGGCTCTACCAGGAGTTCAACGCGGCCTTCGCCCGGCACTGGAAGGCGAGGACGGGCGAGACGGTCACCGTGCAGCAGTCCCACGGCGGGTCGGGCAAGCAGGCGCGCGCCGTGATCGATGGGCTGGAGGCGGACGTCGTCACGCTGGCGCTGGCCTACGACATCGACGCGCTCCACGAGCGGGGCGGGCTCGTCCCCCGCGACTGGCAGCGGAGGCTGCCCCACAACAGCGCGCCCTACACCTCCACCATCGTGTTCCTGGTGCGGAAGGGCAACCCGCGGGGCATCAAGGACTGGGACGACCTGGCCGGGCCCGGCGTGTCCGTCGTCACGCCCAACCCGAAGACCTCGGGCGGGGCGCGCTGGAACTACCTGGCGGCCTGGGGGTACGCGCTCCGCCAGAGCCGGGGAGACGAGGCGCGGGCCCGCGCCTTCGTCACGCGCCTCTACCGCAACGTCGCCGTCCTCGACTCCGGCGCCCGCGGCTCCACCACCACCTTCACGCAGCGCCGCCTGGGCGACGTCCTGATCTCGTGGGAGAACGAGGCGCTGCTGGCGGTGAGGGAGCTGGGGCCGGACCGGTTCGAGATCGTGGTGCCGTCGGTGAGCATCCTGGCCGAGCCCCCGGTCGCCGTGGTGGACCGGGTGGTCGACCGGCGCCGCACGCGGCGCGTCGCCCAGGCCTACCTCGAGTACCTCTACTCCGAGGAGGGCCAGGAGATCGCCGCGCGGCACCACTACCGGCCGCGCCTGGCGACGGTAGCCGCGAGGCACGCCCGGCAGCTCCCCGCCGTGAACCTCTTCACCGTCGACGAGGTCTTCGGCGGCTGGCAGAAGGCCCAGAAGATCCACTTCACCGATGGCGGGATCTTCGACCAGATCCACCAGGCCGGCCGGTGACGAGGGCCCCCGGCGCGCCGCGGTGACGGTCACCGGGCCCCACCGGGTGCTGCCGGGCTTCGGCCTCGCCCTCGGCTTCACCCTGCTCTACCTGAGCCTGGTGGTGCTCGCGCCGCTCTCGACCATCGTGCTCGAGACGGCCACCCTGGGCCCGGCGGATCTCTGGCGGACGGTGACCACGCCGCGGGTCCTGGCGTCCTTCCGGCTGAGCTTCGGCGCCTCGGCGGCCGCGGCGCTCGCCAGCGCCGGGTTTGGCCTCCTGGTGGCGTGGGTGCTGGTGCGCTACCGGTTCCCCGGGCGCCGGGTCGTGGACGGCCTGGTGGACCTGCCCTTCGCCCTGCCCACCGCCGTGGGCGGCATCGCGCTCACCACCGCCTACGCCGAGACGGGGTGGATCGGGCGCTTCCTGGCGCCGCTCGGGATCCGGGCGGCGTTCTCCCCCCTGGGCGTCGTCATCGCGCTGACGTTCATCGGCCTGCCGTTCGTGGTGCGGACGGTCCAGCCCGTGCTGCAGGACCTCGACGCGGAGATCGAGGAGGCGGCCGCCACCCTGGGCGCGGGGCGGTGGGCGACGTTCCGGCGGGTCATCCTGCCCGCGGTGCTGCCGGCGGTGATCACCGGCCTGGCGCTGGCGTTCGCCCGGGCCCTCGGCGAGTACGGCTCGGTGGTCTTCATCTCGGGCAACCTGCCGCTGCGCACGGAGGTCGTGCCGCTGCTGATCATGACCCGGCTGGAGCGGTACGACTACGCGGGCGCCACCGCCGTGGCCGCCGTGATGCTGGCCGCGTCGTTCGCGCTGCTGCTCGCCGTCAACGCCCTGCAGGCCTGGAGCAGCGGGCGCT
>JBBIOF010000619.1:0-2005 GCA_037443505.1 Candidatus Rokuibacteriota bacterium | reverse complement strand
GCCAGCGCCAGCAGCGCGGCGGCCCGCCGGCCGCGCCGCCCGGCGCCGGCGGGCGCTACGGCTCCGGGTTCACGAAGTACTCGGCGGCGAGCCACAGGCTCCGGCTCCAGCGGAAGAACCAGAGGGGGAACACCAGCAGGAAGGGCACCCAGATGGCGAACTGCCACGCCGTGGGCAGGTCGGCCCACGCCCGGAGCGTGAAGTAGCCGCCCAGCGCGATCAGCGAGGTCACCCCGTAGTTGATGTAGATGGCCCCCACGAAGTACCCGGGCGCCCGCTCGTACCGGAGCCCGCAGCGGCGGCACCCCGGCTCCATGCGGAACCAGCCGCGGAACAGCGCCGTCCCGCCGCAGCGGGGGCACCGGAGCGCGAGGGCCCGCCTCGCGACCGTCGCCGCGCGGCCCGGCAGGGGCCCGAGGGGCACGGGTCACGCCGGTCAGTGGCTGGCGGCGCCGGCCGCGGCCTTCCTGGCCTGCGTTCTGTGGTCGACGGCGAAGCCGTCGGGCAGCAGCAGGAACACCAGCAGCGTGGCGATGGCGAGGGGCGTCACCGCGATGGCGCCCAGGGTGCGCGTCTCGAACCTGAGGTGCATGAAGTACATGGCCACCAGGGACGCCTTGCCCAGCGCCAGGGCCACCAGCAGGACGCCGATGGTCAGCTTCGCCAGCGGCGCGAAGATCACGCCCAGCTCGAGGGCCGTGAGGACGGCCAGCCACCAGAAGATCGCCATGTAGTTGGGGTGTCTGTGCGCGGTCGTCGCCATCGGTGCCGCCCCCTCAGAGGAGGTACATGAAGGTGAAGACCATGATCCAGACCAGGTCCACGAAGTGCCAGTAGAGCCCGGACACCTCCACGGCGTTGTAGCTGGCCGCCGGCTCCGGGCGGTTGGTCACGTACCGGATCATCGAGAGCAGGTAGAGGACGCCGCCGGTGACGTGCAGCCCGTGGAACCCGGTGACGATGAAGAACGAGGTGCCGAACAGCGCGGCCCCCCAGGGGTTGCCGTCGATGTGCAGGCCCTCGCGGATCAGCTTGCTCCACTCGTAGGCCTGGAGCGCCACGAAGATCGCGCCGCCCGTGGCCGTGAACAGCAGGAACAGCCGGCAGCGGTCCCGGTCCCCGCGGCCCAGCCACTCGAGCGCCTTCACCATGGTCACGCTCGAGCAGATCAGGAGGAACGTCATGGCGGCCGTCAGGTTGATGCCCAGGACGTCGTAGGGGCTCGGCCAGTCGGCGCTGGTCGCCCGCATGGCCCCGTACGAGGCCAGCAGGACGCCGAAGCCGACGGCGTCACCCACGAGGAAGACCCACATCCCGAGCTTCCCCCAGCTCTCCGGCGTGAGCGGGGTCTCGGCCGGCTCCACCACCGAATGCACGGAAGCGACCTGGCTCATGGCGTCTCCTCGGCAGGAAAAGTCGGGCGCGCGCGGTTCCGGCGGCGGACCAGGAGGAGGACGACGCCCCCCAGGCTCCCCGCGACCACGAACGGCACGAGGAGGAGGCCCAGGAACGCCCAGTTGTACGTCCGGTCGCCGTACGCCGAGCCCAGGCAGCTCGCGCAGGCGAGCGCGACGTCGGGCAGGAGGGCGAGACCCAGGGCCGCCGGCACCCGCCTCATCACAGCAGGTACACCGACACGTAGAGCACGGGCCACAGGGCCACGACGAAGTGCCAGTACACGGCGCAGGCCCGGAGCGGCGCCGCCTGGCGCGCGGTGAGGTCTCCGCGGCCCACCCGGCGCAGGCTGAGGGCCAGCCACCCGAGGGCTGCGAGCACGTGGACGCCGTGGGCGCCGATGAGGGTGTAGAAGGTGCTGCCGTAGGCGCCCGAGGTCACCGTCAAGCCGAAGTGCACCATCCGCACCCACTCGGAGCCCTGCACGGCGAGGAACACGGCGCCCAGCCCCGCGGCCGCGCCCAGGCGCCAGATCACCGCGGGGCGGTCCCCGCGGCCCAGCGCCCGCAGGGCGGCCGCCACGGCCACGCTCGAGGCGAGCAGGACGAGG
>JBBIOF010000618.1:0-2007 GCA_037443505.1 Candidatus Rokuibacteriota bacterium | reverse complement strand
CTCCGCGCGCTGCAGCTCCGCCAGCCCCTGCTCCAGCGAGACGTTCCCCACCGGTCGCGGCGGCCGCGGGGCGCGGACCTCCGCCCGGGGAGGGGCCGCGCGCTCGGCCGCGCGGGGCCGCTCCACCCGGAAGAAGCCGATCCCCTCGTCCAGCCGGAGCTGACCGAAGCACCGCACGCGGAGGTCCTTGGACAGCTCGTCCGCCGACCAGGTGGCCACCCAGACCTGCTTGCCCAGCGCGTTCACGGCCTCCACCGCCGGCACGAAGTCGTCGTCGCCCGAGACCAGCACCGCCGCGTCGAACGCGCCGTTGGCCGCGTAGTGGATCAGGTCGGCCACCAGCCGCGTGTCCACGCGCTTCTCCGTGGTGTACTCGTAGTCGGCGCCGCACGCCGAGCAGCGGCCCGTCCGCCGCACGCGCGCCTCGCGCTTGACGAAGTAGCCCGGCCGGAGCTCCAGACCCTTGAGGAACCCCTCGACCAGCGGCGGCGCGTCGGCGGACACGCCCACGTAGTAGTAGGCGCCGACGAACACGCCGGACGGTCCGGCCACTGCCTGGGTGATCCACTGGGCGAGGCGATCGTAGTCGACCCGGAGGGACTCGTCGTAGCGGAGCAGCGAACGGTAGAAGTTCTGCCCGTCAATGAAAATGGACACCTTCATGCGAGACTCCCTGGAGAAAATTCCCCACTACGGAGAAGTGAGGCCACCCCAGTCTATCACGCGGCCCGGACGCGCGCGGCCGCCGCACCGGAAAAAAGAAGCGCGAGGCGGCGGGGCCGCCTCGCGCGCGTGGTGGTCGATGCTGGACTCGAACCAGCGACCTCGTGCATGTGAGGCACGCGCTCTAACCAGCTGAGCTAATCGACCGCGAGGACATCAGTATGCCTCACGCGGGGCCGCGCTTCAAGTGAGGCCCCGCCCGGCGGGCCCGGCGGCGGTAGGATAGGGCCCACGGCCATGGCGCGTGTCCTGATCCTCACGGCCAGCTACGGTTCGGGCCACAACATCGCCGCCGAGAGCCTCGCCAGCGCCTTCCGCCGCGCCGGGGTCACGCCGACCGTCCTCGACCACTTCCGCGACCTGGTCCATCCCGCCTTCGCGCGCCTGACCCAGGCCCTCTACTACTGGGTGCTGCGCCGGGCCCCGCTGGCCTGGGGAGCGGCCTACGCGCTGGGCGACCGCATGCCCAGCGACTCGCGGCTGACCTTCGGCATGACGCGCGTGGGCGCCGCACGACTGGGCCGGCTGCTGGGCGACCTGGCGCCCGACCTGGTGGTCACCGTGCACGCCACGCCGGCCGTCGTCATGGCCACCCTGGCGGCCCGCGGCGTCCGGGTGCCGCCCCACACCACCGTGGTCACCGACTTCGTCGCCCACGGCCAGTGGATCGCCCACCCCATCGACCGCTACTGCGTGGCCGCTCCGGAGGTCAAGCACGAGTTCGTCGCGCGCGGCATCGGCCCCGACCGGGTCGTGGTCACCGGCGTGCCGGTCCGGCCGCAGTTCGAGGAGCCGGTGGACCCGGCCCAGGCCCGGCGGGCATTCGGGCTCGCGGACCGCCGGCCGGTGGTCCTGGCGATGGCGGGCGCGCAGGGCTCGTTCGGGCGCCTGCCCGACGTGGCCCTGGAGCTGGCCCGGCTGCCCGTCCCTGCGGAGGGCGTGCTGGTGGCCGGCCACGACCCGTGGGCCGAGGACGACCTCCGTCGGGCCACCCGGGGCACGCACCTCCGCGTGCTCGGTTACGTGGCCGACGTCCACCGGCTCATGGCGGCCGCCGACCTGCTGGTCACGAAGGCCGGCGGCATGACGCTGGCCGAGGCCCTGGCGGTGGGCCTGCCCATGGTGACCTACGGCTCCCTGCCCGGCCAGGAGCGGCGCAACGAGCGCTTCGCCTCGCGCAGCGGCATCGCCCTGGTCGCCCGCTCGCGCCGCGAGCTGGGGCGCGCGCTCCGTCGGGCCCTCACCGAGCCCGGCCTCCTCGACCGGCTCCGGGCGCGGATGGCG
>JBBIOF010000617.1:0-2009 GCA_037443505.1 Candidatus Rokuibacteriota bacterium | reverse complement strand
CCGGCAAGTACGTGGGCAAGCGCGACTTCGAGCAGACGGTGCTGAAGATCAACCTGGAGGCGGTGGGCGAGATCGTGCGCCAGATCCGGCTGCGCGACCTCGGCGGGATCATCATCATCGACTTCATCGACATGGAGGTCCCGGAGCACCGCGAGCAGGTCTACCGCGCACTCAAGCGCGCCCTGGCCGAGGACAAGGCCCGGACCAACGTGCTGGAGATCTCCGAGCTGGGGCTGGTGGAGATGACGCGCAAGCGGGTCCGCCAGGACCTCCGGTCGCTCCTCACCGTGGCATGCTCCACCTGCAGGGGCGGGGGCGTGACCAAGTCCGACCCCACGCTGGCCGAGGAAATCTTCCGCGCGGCCCGGGCCAGAGTGGCGGAGTCGGGCGCCCGCGAGGTGGTGCTGCGCGTCCACCCCGAGCTGGCCGGCTACCTCGAGGGCGACGGGCGCGAGGGCGTGCAGCGGCTGGCGGCCCTGCTGGACGTGAAGGTGACGGTCCAGGCCGCGACGGGCCGGATGGGCCGCGAGGAGTACGAGCTGCAGCTGCGCTGACCGTCGCGCGGACGGCCGGGGCAGGCGACCACGGCCCCCGGGCGCACGACGTGGTAGCATCCGGGTGGCATGGCCAGGGAGCTTCCGCTCCTGCCCACGACCGTCGTCGGCTCGCACGCGCTGCCCTCGTGGCTGTTCCTGGTGCGCGAGGCCCAGGCGGGCGCCCGGCTGGGGCCCACGGACCTCCAGGAGGCCTACGACGACGCCGTGCGCCTCGCGATCCGGGACATGATCGAGGCCGGCATCGACGTCGTCTCGGACGGCGAGATGCGGCGGGTGACCTTCATCCGGGGCTTCTACGGCCGCCTCACGGGGCTCGAGCCCCTGCCCGTGCCCCGACGCCTGGGCCCGCCCGGCTACGACTCCTACTGCCCGTACCAGGTCGCGGGGCGGATCGAGGCGCCCGAGGGGCTCGGCATCGTGGACGAGTTCCGCTTCGCCCGGGCCCACACCGACCGCCCCCTGCGGGTCACGGTCCCGGGCCCGATGACGCTGCTGATGCCCCTCCGGCGCGGCGGCCCCTACGCCACCGAGGACGCGCTGGTCGCCGACGTGGTGGCCATCGTCAACCGTGAGGTCCGTGCGCTGGCGGCTGCGGGGTGCGAGCTCGTGCAGATCGACGAGCCGAACTACGCCATGGGGGCCGGCAAGCACCGGGTGCTGCGCGCCGGCCCCGGGCCCATGCTCGAGGCGCTCCGGGCGGCCGTCCACGGGGTCTCCGCGAAGCTCGCGCTCCACGTCTGCTTCGGCAACGCGCACGGCCGAGCCTTCGCCTCGCCGCGCCGCTACGCCCCGCTCTACCCCCAGCTCCTCGACGCCCCGGTCCACCAGTTCGTCTTCGAGTACGCCGCCCGGGAGATGGCCGAGATCGAGCTGTGGGCCGAGCACCCCACCGACAAGGAGGTCGCGGCCGGCGTGGTGGACGTCAAGGCCTTCCGGGTCGAATCGCCCGAGGAGATCGCGGCCCGCGCGCGGTTGGCCCTCAAGTACATCCCGGCCCAGCGGCTGTGGCTGGCCCCGGACTGCGGTCTCTGGGAGACGCCCCGCTGGGTGGCGGTCTCGAAGCTGCGCTCCATGGCCGAGGCGGCACGCCTGCTCCGGCGCGAGCTGAGCGGCAGGCCCTGAGGGTGGCACGCACGCGTCCCTCCCGCGTGAGCACCACGCGCATCCTGCGGGACCTGCGGACCGCCGCCCGGAAGGGCGACCGGGCGACCCTCACGCTGGCGGTGGACCAGATGCGGACGCTGGCGCTCTCGCCCCGCTACTGGCAGAAGTACCTGACGCTGCTCCGCAACCCGCTCGCCCGGCTGGTGGACCTGCTGGTGATCAAGCAGGGCGAGCGCATCGCCTACCAGAAGGGCTGGAAGCAGCGGGGCGGCGGGCACCGCGCGGCGTCTCCGGACGCGGGGCGCCGGGGACGGCGGCCCAGGGAGCGGCCGCCGCGCCGCCGTCCCC
>JBBIOF010000616.1:0-2015 GCA_037443505.1 Candidatus Rokuibacteriota bacterium | reverse complement strand
CGGGCCTCCGGCCCCGGCCGCCGCGGGCGGATCCGGGCCGAGGCGGCGGCCTTCACCTTCTCGACCATCTCGGCCGCGACCTCGTGGATGCGCTCCCGGACGTCGATCCGCGGCTTGGTCACGAAGTCCACCGCCCCCAGCTCCAGGGCCCGGAGCGTCACGTCGCACCCCGCCTCGGTGAGGGACGAGACCATCACCACCGGCATGGGACGGGCGCGCATGAGCCGCTCGAGGAACGCGAGGCCGTCCATGCGGGGCATCTCGACGTCCAGCGTGAGCACGTCGGGGGCCAGGGCCTTGATCTTGTCCCGGGCGATGAAGGGGTCGGGGGCCGTGCCCACCACCTCGATCGCCGGGTCGCTGGACAGGATCTGCGTGAGGACCTGGCGCATGAGCGCCGAGTCGTCCACCACCAGGACCCGCGTGCGCCGCCCGCCCGCCATCAGAAGAGCTCCACCGAGCCGTAGGCCGGCGGCTCCGCCGCCCGCCGCCGCTCGGCCGCAGCCAGCCGGCCCAGCGCGGCGGCCCCGGCGATGCGCTGCACGAAGGCGCGCCCGGTGTCGGTCTGGAAGTGCACCCGCCGGGGCCAGCAGCCTCCCAGGTCCTCGCCGGTGAGCTTGAACCCGTCCCGCTTGAGGAACTCCAGGGCGAAGGTGATGTTCTGGCTGGGGACGCTCTCCTCGTCCTCGGGGACGTCCAGCACGTGGGCGCCGCCGAAGACCTTGGCCCGCAGGCGGGTGCGGTCGGCGCCGGCCTTCAGCATCTCGCCGATGAGCAGGTCCATGGCGTGGACGCCGAACCGGGCCGGCTCGTCGCCGCCGCCGTCGAGCGAGCAGGGCAGGAGGAAGTGGTTCATCCCGCCCACGCGGGTGACGGGATCCCACAGGCACACGGCCACGCAGGACCCCAGCAGCGTCTTGATGAGCGTGGGCTCCCGGGAGGCGTAGACCTCGCCGATGTAGATGGTCTTCTCCGGCAGGTCGAGGGACCGTGGCGGGCGGGTGGCCGTCCTCACGGCAGCACCCCCTGTCGCAGGTCCGCCGCCCGCGCGTAGATCGTGTGGCCCAGGTGGGCAAGCCCGTCCACCAGCCCGTAGACGGACTCGGCGTGCCCCAGGAACAGCAGGCCGCCGGGCTCCAGGAAGCTCACCAGTCGCTCCAGGATGTTCTTTTGCATGGCTCGGTCGAAGTAGATCAGCGCGTTCCGGCAGAAGATCACGTCGAACCGGGTGCGGATCGGCCACTGCGGATCCGCCAGGTTGATCTGCCGCACCGTCACCAGCGCCCGGAGCTCGGGCCTCACCCGCACCTCGTCCCCCCGGCCGGCGGCCCGGCGCAGAAAGCAGCGCGTCAGCAGGGCCGGCGGCACCGGAGCAAGCCGCTCCATCGGGTACACGGCCTGCGCGGCCTGCGCGAGCATCTCGGTGTCGATGTCGGAGGCCAGGATGCGGACGTCCCAGCGCGGCGGCACGAGCTGCGCCTCGGCCAGGACCATGGCCAGCGTGTACGGCTCCTCGCCGCTCGAGCACGCGGCCGACCAGAGGCGGAGGCGGCGGCGCCCGGTGCGCTCGCCCTCGGCCCTCCGGGCCTGGGCCCAGCGCCCGCCCAGGTACTCGAAGTGGTGCGGCTCCCGGAAGAAGTCCGTCTTGTTGGTGGTGATGGCGTTGACGAAGGCCGTCATCTCCCGGTGGCCGCCGGCCGGGTCGGTGAGGTACGCGTAGTACTCGCCGAAGCTCGCGAGCCCCAGGGCCCGCAGCCGCCGCCCGAGCCGCGCCCGCAGCAGGTGGCGCTTGTGGGGCCCGAGGGCGATGCCGGTGCGCTGGTGGACCAGGGCGCGGAACAGCTCGAACTCGCGGTCGGAGATCGGGAGGTCCGCCGGGAGCACGCTCTCCAGCGCGGCGTCGAGCGGCGCAGGGGCCGCGGCATCCCTGGACGCCCCGTGCGCCCCGGGGGCGTGGCGGGCCTCGCGCCGGCGGGAGGACGGGAGCGCGCTCATCGCCGGGTGGCCGCGAGGCG
>JBBIOF010000615.1:0-2017 GCA_037443505.1 Candidatus Rokuibacteriota bacterium | reverse complement strand
GCGAACGGCACCGCCATCACCAGGTAGGCCACCAGCACCACCTCGGAGTCGCCGAAGTTGTACTCGGTGAGGCCCCCCGCCAGGAAGCCGGCCACGGCCGCCAGGCTGCCCGCCACCAGCGCCCGCTCGCCCGGCCCGGGCGCCGCGCCGAGCAGGCGTCCGGCCCGGAGGAAGAACGCCGCGAAGATCCAGGCCCACGCGGCCAGGCCCAGCAGCCCGCGCTCCACCAGGATCTGGAGCGGCGTGTTGTGCAGGTGGCCGCGCGACTGCTGGAGCGCCTCCGGCGCTGCATAGCGGCGGTACTCGTGCTTGACCTGCCCGGGGCCGATGCCGGTGACCGGGTGCGCGCGCGCCATGGCGAGGCCGCTGCCCCACATCGACCAGCGGTCGCGCGCCGTGGGGTCGGCGGGGTCCACGATGCTCTCGGCCCGCCGGCGGACCCCGGGCACCAGCAGCACCACCAGCGCCAGCACCAGCACCGCCCCCACGACGACGACGCGGCCCCGCCGCACGAGCCCCAGCACCACCGCGACGCCCACCAGGAAGCCCAGCCAGGCGCCCCGCACGTAGGTGAAGACGAAGCCCAGGCCGTCGAGCAGCCAGGCCGCGGCGGGCCAGCGGCCGGTCCGGCCGGCCAGGAGCCGCGGCCCGGTAGCCAGGAGCACCAGGCTCAGCACACCGGCCAGCGTCATGTAGATGCTGTAGAACCCGTGGGCGCGGTGGCACTTCCGCGCCAGCCGCGCGAGCGGGAACGGCAGCTCCGGCAGCCAGGGGCAGAGCGCCACCTGGAGCACGCCCAGCACCGACACCGCGGCCGTGAGCGCCAGGAGCGTCACGAGGGCCCGCTCCGCGGCGCGGGCGTCGGGCAGGGCGTCGAGCGCCACGTAGACGGTGACGACGAGCAGCAGGCCCCGCATGGCGGCCAGGCTCTCCAGCGGCCGGGCCGACAGCGCCGCCGCCAGGAGCGACGCCCCGGCGAACGCCAGGAACGGCAGGGCCAGCGGCCAGGGGTGGCGTGCGCGGCCGGTGGCCAGGCGCCAGAGCCAGCGGGCCGCCAGCAGCGCCAGCGCGGTCTGCGCCAGGGAGATGGAGACCGCGAGCCCCACGAGGAAGGCGCCGAGGAGGCCCCGGCGCAGGCGGTCGTCCAGCCGGCTCACGGGCCCGCGGTCAGTAGGCGTGCTTGCTGGCGAACCCGCGCCAGAGCGTCTGGACGAGGATCTTGAGGTCAAAGCCGAGCGACCAGTTCTCGATGTAGTAGAGGTCGTACTCCAGCCGCTTCTCCAGGGATGTGTTGCCGCGCCAGCCGTTGACCTGGGCCCAGCCCGTCATGCCCGCCTTGACCTTGTGCCGGAGCATGTAGCCGGGGAACCGCCGCCGGAACTCCTCCACGAAGACCGGGCGCTCGGGCCGGGGGCCCACCAGGCTCATCTCGCCCCGCAGCACGTTGACCAGCTGGGGCAGCTCGTCGAGGCTCCACCGGCGAAGCACGCCGCCCAGCGGCGTCCGACGCGGGTCGTTCTCGCTGGCCCAGACGGGGCCGGTCTCCGCCTCCGCGTCGGCCCGCATGGTGCGGAACTTCAGCATCGTGAAGGGCCGGCCGTCGAGCCCCATGCGCTCCTGCCGCAGGAGCACGGGGCCGGGGGAGGTGAGCCGCACCCCGAGCGCGATCACGGCCATGAGCGGGCCCGCCGCCGCGAGCGCCAGGCCCCCCACCACCAGGTCCAGCGAGCGCTTGAGCACGCGGTTCCAGCCGTGCAGCGGCGACTCGCGCAGGTGGATGAGCGGCACGCCCTCGAACTCTTCGATCCCGCCCCGGAGCGACACCAGGCCGAAGATGTCGGGGACCAGGTGGATGGTGACCGGGTCGTCGCCAATGTCGGCCAGGACCGCGGCCAGGCGGGCGGACTCCGCGTGCGGCAGCGCCACGAAGACCACGTCCACCGGCTGGCGGTCGAGCACCGCCCGGAGGTCCGCGTAGTCGCCGAGCCAGGCGGCCGGGGACCCGGGCGCGTCCTCC
>JBBIOF010000614.1:0-2022 GCA_037443505.1 Candidatus Rokuibacteriota bacterium | reverse complement strand
CTCGAGGACCTCCGGTCCACGCCGACGGCCGTCTACCTGGCGGGCCTGCTGGCGGTGGTGAGCCCGCTGCCCGACCTCCGCGCGATCCGGGCCCCGGCGCTCGCCCTGCTGTCGAGCGGCGGGCGCTTCGGCGATCCCGCCACCACCGCGCGCCTGCTCGGCGCCATGCCGCGCTGCGAGGTGCGGACCCTCGAGGCCCGCCACTGGATCCCGACGGAGTGCCCCGACGGGATGCGCCGGGCCATCGAGGAGTGGTGCGACCGGCTTCCGGAGAGCGACGCACCCGCCGGGTAGCGCGCCGGCCCCGCCTCTGCCGTTCGCGCCAGTCCGCGTGGGCCACCCGGCCCAGGGGAAGGCGGCGCCGCACGCGGGGGTGACGTTTCGCTGGCGCCGGGCGGGGCCCGTGGGGCAGGATGCGTGGTCCGGGAGGGCTCTCGATGACGCGGATGGGAACGGGGGGTGCAGCACGGCGGGCGGTCGCGCTGGCGCTGGCCGGCGCCGCGGCGCTGGCGGCGGCCGGCGGCTCGAGCGTGGCCGCGCGCGCGACCGCGGCCGCCGGGGCCGGCAAGCGCACGGATGACGGCGTGCCCGTGAAGGTGACGGCGGAGATGATGGGCGCGGGTGCGGTCTCCAGCGGGGTCGCGCTGCCCCCGCCCCCGCCGGTGACGGGCAGCCGCAAGGCGCCGGTGCCGTCCTGGGGCAAGCCGCTCCCGTACCCCATCGTCATCGCCGACCGGCGCAACAACCGCCTGATCGAGGTGGCGCCGGACGGGCGCATCGTCTGGGAGTTCCCCTCGCCGGACCTGGTCCTCTACCGGGGCAACGAGGACGTCAACTTCTCGGAGGACGGCCGGCTCCTCGCGGTGAGCGAGGAGGATAACTACGACATCCACATCGTGGACTACGAGCGGCGCGTGGTGGCCTGGACCTACGGCCGCCCGAACGTGAAGGGCAGCGGGCCCGGGTACCTGAACTACCCGGACGACTCGCACCTCCTGGCCGACGGCAGCTTCCTCACGGCCGACATCCGCAACTGCCGGGTTCTCATCGTGGACCCCCGCACGGACCGCATCGTGACGCAGTGGGGCACGCCGGGGCGGTGCCGGCACGACCCGCCCCGCGCCCTGGGCTACCCCAACGGCGTCACGCCGCTCGACAACGGCGACATCCTGGTGACCGAGATCCTGGGCTCGTGGATCTCGCGCATCACCCGCGAGGGCCGGGTCGTGTGGAGCCGGCGGGCCCCGCGGGTGAGGTACCCGTCGGACGCCTTCCCCACCGTGGACGGCCGGCAGGTCATCGTCGCCGACTTCTCGCGGCCCGGGCGGGTGGTGATCTTCGACCCCGCCAGCGGGCGGGTCGCCTGGGAGTACTTCGCCCCCGAGGGGGAGGGAATGCTGGACCATCCCTCGCTGGCGCGGGAGCTGCCCGACACCCGCGACGTCATCGTGGTGGACGACCTCCGCCACCGGGTCGTCGTGATCGACCGCGCCACGAAGGGGATCATCTGGCAGTACGGGGTGACCGACCGCAAGGGACACGCGCCCGGCTACCTCTTCTACCCGGACGGCTTCGACCTCGACGTCTTCCGGGACTGGAGGGCTGCGCCGGGCCGATCTCGCGGGCGACGCGCTCGACGACGTCCCCGGTCCTGAGGCTCTCGGGCCGGACGTCCCGGGTGCAGGCCTCGATCTCCCGGGGTCACGCCAGGAAGCGCTGCGGGTCCCGCTCGAACGCCTCCAGGCAGGCGGCGCAGCAGAAGTGGACCACCCCTCCCGCCGTCTCGGCGCGGTGCCGCGCGGCGGCGACCTCCACGAGCATGCCGCAGACGGGGTCCCGCGCCTCCACCGGGAGCGCGGCCGGCGGCGCCTTGTCGGCCCGCCGGTGCTGGACCAGCTCGGCCAGGATGCTCACCGCGATCTCTTCCGGGGTGACGGCGCCGATGTCGAGCCCCGCCGGCGCCTTGAGGCTGGCCAGGCGCTCCACGGGCACGCCGCGCCGCCCCAGGCGCTCCACCACCGC
>JBBIOF010000613.1:0-2026 GCA_037443505.1 Candidatus Rokuibacteriota bacterium | reverse complement strand
CCTCGGTGGCCGCCGCCGCGGCCACGTCCTCGGGCAGGTCCAGGTGGACGGGGCCCGGCGGCTCGGCCAGCGCGATCTCCAGGGCCTCGGCCAGCGCCGCCGCCACGCGGCCGCGGCGGAGCGGCAGGGATGCCTTCGTGATGGGCCGGAACAGCGCGTGGTGGTCGATGGCCATCTGGATGCGCCGGCCGAGCTGCAGGGTCGGCAGGGTGCAGGTGATCGCCAGGAGGGGCGAGCGGTCGAGGTACGCGCTGCCGACCCCGGTCGTCAGGTTCGTGGCGCCCGGCCCCAGCGTGGCGAGGCAGAGCCCGGGCGCTCCGGTGAGGCGGCCCGTCACGTCGGCGGCGAAGGCCGCGGAGCCCTCGTGGGCGGTCAGGACGAACTCCAGCCCGCCGGCCAGCATCGCCTCCAGCAGGCTCAGGACGTTGCCGCTCGGGATGCCGAAGCCGTGGGCCACCCCCGCCTCGCGCAGGGTCCGCACGATCAGGTCGGCGTTGGTCATCGCGCCCGGCGGCGGGACGGGCTCACACCCCCAGGAGCTGCTGCAGGGAGGCCTCGCGCTCCAGGAGGTCGGCCGCCCGCCCGGTGTAGGCCACCGCACCGTTGTTCAGCACCACGGCCGAGTCGCAGAGCGGGAGGACCACGCCGGCCTTCTGCTCGACGAGGAGGACGCCCATCTCGCCCCGCGCCGCGTTCAGCACCTGGAGGATGTCGTCGGCGACGGCCGGGGCCAGGCCCTCCAGGGGCTCGTCCAGCAGGAGGAGCCTCGGGTTGGCGAGGAGCGCACGCGCGATGGCCAGCATCTTCCGCTCGCCGCCCGAGAGGAACTCGGCCCGCCGGTCGCGCAGCACGCCGAGCTTCGGGAGCAGCTCGAGCACCCGCGGCACCGTCCACGGACCCGGGCGGCCGTGCCGGCCCGCCATCAGCATGTGCTCGGCCACCGTGAGGTTCGGGAACACGCGGGCGCCCTCCGGGACGATGGCGACGCCCAGGCGCGCCACCCGGGGCGCCGGCCACGCCTGCGTCTCCGTGCCCCCGATCACGATCCGCCCGCTCCGGGGCGGCACCACGCCCATGATGCTCCGGAGCGTCGTGGTCTTCCCCACTCCGTTGCGCCCCAGCAGGCACGTCATCTCGTTCCGGCGCACCGTCAGGGAGACGCCGTGGAGGACGTGGCTCGAGCCGTAGAAGGTGTTCACCCCGTCGAGCCGCAGGAGGACGTCGTCGCGGCGGCCGGAGGGGACGGGCCGGCCGGCGGGGCGGGCCGCCGGCGCCCGGCGGCCCAGGTAGGCCTCCTGGACGGCGGGACTCGCCTGCACCTCCGCCGGCGGGCCGCTGGCGATGACGCGCCCCTCGTGCATGACGGTGAGGCGGTCGGACACCTCCAGGACGCGGTCGATGTCGTGCTCGATCAGCAGGATGGCGTAGCTGGCCGCCAGCCGCCTGACCAGGGCGACGATGCGGCCGCGCTCGGCGTCGGGCAGCCCCGCCAGGGGCTCGTCCAGGAGGATGACGGCCGGCTCGGTGGCGAGCGCGATGGCGATCTCCAGCAGGCGCTGGTCGCCGTGGGCCAGGGTACCCGCCACCCGCTCGGCCTCGCCCTCCAGCCCCACCTGGCGCAGCACGGCCAGGGCCCGTTCGCGCGCCGACTGCAGGTCGTCGGCGCGCGAGAGGGCATCGAAGCCGCGGCCCAGCACCGCCTGGACGGCCACGCGCACGTTCTCCAGGACGGTCAGCTCCTTGAAGACGCTGATGATCTGGAAGGACCGCGCCAGGCCCCGACGGACCCGGACGTGGCTCGGCTGGCCGGTCACGTCCCGCCCGAGCAGGAGCACCCGGCCCCCATCGGCGCGCAGCACGCCGGTGAGCAGGTTGAACAGCGTCGTCTTGCCGGCGCCGTTGGGCCCGATGATGGCGTGGATCTCGCCCCGGCGCGCCTCCAGCGTGACGCCGTCCACGGCGGCCAGGGCGCCGAAGCGCTTCGCCAGCCCCCGCGCGGAGAGGACGACCTCGCCGCGGCCGGCCG
>JBBIOF010000612.1:0-2036 GCA_037443505.1 Candidatus Rokuibacteriota bacterium | reverse complement strand
GGCGAGGCCGGCCGTTCCGGCGACGGCGGCGAAGGCGAGCGCGAGCCCGGCCACCGCCGGGCCGCTCGGCCGCCGATCCGGCGCGCCGGCATCAGGGGATCCCAAGGGCCCGGTACGCGGCGAAGAACAGCACGGCGGCGGCGACGCCGGGCAGCACGCTTCCCGACCACCAGAGAAGCCAGCCGCCGGCCAGGCTGAGGAGCGACACGTAGAAGACGGCCCCGGCCAGGACCTCGGGCGACCGCGGCAGCAGCGGATCGGCCAGGTAGCGTCCGAGACACCCGGCCGTGGAGATGGCCAGGGCGGCCGCCAGCGAGCGCTGCCTCTGGAGCCGGTCGAACAGGAAGCCGCGGAAGAACGCCTCGGTGGCGGGGACGTTGGCCCCCGCGTCGAACGCGAGCGCGGCGAGGTAGGGAACGGCCCCGTCTCGCCGCAGCCCGTACCCGAGGGTCTGCCCGGCCGTGAGGAGCAGGTGTCCGCCGAGGAGGCCGCCGATGGCAGCGCCGAGCGGCAACGCCAGGAGCGGCCGCGGCCGCCGGACACCCAGGCCGGCCAGCCGGCCTCCCCGGGCCAGGTTCACCAGCCAGGCCGTGGTGGCGAGGTTCAGGAACCGGCCCCGCTCGTCGAGCCCGGCGGCGGCCGCGGCGAGGAAGATCAGCGCGGTCGCCGTGCCCAGCGTCCGGCGCGCCCGCTGCCGGTCACCGTCAACGCCGACGAGGGCCGTCCCGAGCAGTGCCGCGTGGCCCGCACCCACGACGAGGGTGGGCGCGACGGCCGGCGGCAGCGCGCCGGCGAGAGCCAGACCCGCCACGACCGCCCCGGCGAGGGCCAGTCCAGCGATGAACGGCCACGGAACCCGGGTCCCCGGCGTCCCGGGCGGGAAGCTCCCCTCAAGCGCCCACACGGACCCGAACGAGCCCCACGAAAGCCGCCACCACCTCCTCGTCGAGGGTCCGTCCAGCCTCCCCGAGGAGGCACGCCAGCGCGTCCCCCGGCCGCATCGCCCGGCGATATGGACGGTCGGAGGTGAGCGCGTCGTAGACGTCGGCCACGGCGACGATGCGGGCGCCCAGCGGGATCGCGGTGCCCTCCAGTCCATCGGGATACCCGCTGCCGTCGCAGCGCTCGTGGTGGTGGCGCACGACCACGGCGGCGTCGGCCAGGAAGTCGAACGGGGCGATGATCTGGGCGCCGATCAGGGGATGCCGCCGCATCATCGCCCACTCCTCCGCCGCCAGCGGACCGCGCTTGCCCAGGACGGCTTCGGACACGCCGATCTTGCCCAGGTCGTGCAGCAGCCCCGCCTGGGCGATCGTCTCCACCGCCTCGGCACCGAGCCCCAGCGCCACGGCCAGCTCCCGGCTCGCCGTGCCCACGCGCTCGGAGTGCCCCCGGGTGTACGGGTCCTTCGCCTCCAGCGCGTTGGCCAGGCCCAGGAGCGACTGGGCGATGGCGCGCTGCATCCGGCGGTAGACCCTCCTGGCGTCCTCCGCGCAGCGGAGGGCCTGCTGGTAGGCGGCCTGCAGGCGATGGTAGGCCGGCGTCGCTTCCACGCCCCGCGCCGCCGCTACTCGCGGAGCCATACGCACGCCTGCGGCAGCAGCGCGTCCACCAGGGAGAGCAGCCGGACGGGCGAGAAGGGCTTCGTGAGGTAGTGATCGGCCCCGGCGTCCAGGCCGCGCGCCACGTCCTCCGGCCGGGCGGCCGCGGTGAGCATGACGATCCTGGTGCCTGCCGCCGCCTGGTCGGCGCGGAGCCGGCGGCAGACCTCGAGCCCGCTGAGGTCGGGCAGCTCCACGTCCAGCAGGACCAGCGCCGGCCGCTCCGCGGCGGCGCGTTCGAGCGCGGTGAACCCGTCGGGCGCGTCGATGACCCGGAGCCGGTCGTCCTCCAGGGTGATGCGGACGAGCTCGACGACGTGGGGCTCGTCGTCGACGACCAGGACGGTGACCATCGCGGCCCGCAGGGCTGCGAGCCGCGTGCCATCCGCCGGTGCCTCCGGCGCGGGGACTTGGCGCGAGCGGCGGCGGGCGGCT
>JBBIOF010000611.1:0-2041 GCA_037443505.1 Candidatus Rokuibacteriota bacterium | reverse complement strand
AATCGTCCCGATGTTCACGTGCGGCTTCGTCCGCTCGTACTTCGCCTTCGCCATCTCTCAGGCTCCTCCGACTGTCCTCAGCGGGACCCGGCCCGGGCCGCCGGCTTGCCCGCGACCTTCGCCATGATCTCCTCGGCGATGGACGGGGGCACCTCCTCGTACCGGGCGAACTGCATGGTGGATGTGGCGCGCCCCTGCGTCATCGAGCGCAGATCCGTCACGTACCCGAACATCTGCCCGAGCGGGACCAGGGCCCGGATGACCTGGGAGTTGCCGCGGGCCTCCATGGACACGATCCGGCCCCGGCGGCTGTTGAGGTCGCCCATGACGGCCCCCATGTACTCCTCGGGCGTCACCACCTCGACGTCCATCACGGGCTCCAGGAGCACCGGCCGCGCCTTGCGGCAGGCCTCCTTGACCCCCATGGACGCCGCGATCTTGAACGCCATCTCGGACGAGTCCACCTCGTGGTACGAGCCGTCCACCAGGCGCACCCGGACGTCCACCACCGGGTAGCCGGCCAGCACGCCGGTCTCCAGAGCCTCGCGCACGCCCTTCTCGACGGCCGGGACGTACTCCCGGGGCACGGCCCCGCCCACGATCCTGTTCTCGAACGAGATCCCCTCGCCCGGTTCGGCAGGCTCCACCTCCAGGTACACGTCGCCGTACTGGCCCCGGCCGCCCGTCTGGCGGACGAACCGCCCCTGGGCCTCGGCCCGCTGGCGGATCGTCTCCCGGTAGGCCACCTGCGGCTTGCCCACGTTGGCCTCCACCCGGAACTCGCGGAGCAGGCGGTCGACGATGATCTCCAGGTGCAGCTCGCCCATCCCGTGGATCAGGGTCTGGCCCGTCTCCTGGTCGGAGGTGACCCGGAACGTGGGGTCCTCCAGCGCCAGGCGCGCCAGCGACAGCCCCAGCTTCTCCTCGTCGGCCTTGGTCCTGGGCTCGATGGCCACGGCGATGACCGGCTCCGGGAAGGTCATCGCCTCCAGGACCACCGGCCGCTCGGGGTCGCAGAGCGTGTCCCCCGTGGTGGTGAACTTGAGGCCGATGGCCGCCGCGATGTCGCCGGCCGCCACCGCGTCGATCTCCTCGCGCTTGTTGGCGTGCATGCGGAGCAGCCGGCCCACGCGCTCCTTCTTGCCCTTGGTGGAGTTGTACACGGCCGACCCGGACGAGAGCGTGCCGGAGTATACCCGCAGGAAGACCAGCTGGCCCACGTGCTGGTCGTTCATGATCTTGAACGCCAGCGCGGCGAACGGCTCGTCGTCCGCGGCGGCGCGCTCCTCCACGGCGTGGGTCTCGGGGTTGATCCCCCTGACCGCCGGGATGTCCACGGGCGATGGCAGGAAGTCGACCACGGCGTCCAGCAGCGGCTGCACCCCCTTGTTCTTGAAGGAGGCACCGCAGAGCACCGGGAACAGCTTCATCAGGATGGTGCCCTTGCGCACCGCGACCCGCAGCGCCTCGGCCGACACGGGCTCGTTGCCCACGTACTTCTCCATGACGTGCTCGTCGACCTCGGCAAGCGCCTCGATCATCTTCTCGCGCCACTCACGGACCACGCCCGTCATGTCGGCCGGGATGGGGACCTTCTTGTACTCCTTCCCCAGGGTCTCGTCGTTCTCGTCCCAGACCAGGGCGACCTCGTCGATGAGGTCCACCAGGCCCCGGTACTGGTCCTCCCGCCCGATGGGCACCTGGATGGCCACCGGCACGGCCCCCAGGCGCTCCCGCAGCATGTCGATGCAGCGGTAGAAGTCGGCCCCCACCCGGTCCATCTTGTTCACGTACACGATCCGGGGGACCCGGTACTTGTCGGCCTGGCGCCAGACCGTCTCCGTCTGGGGCTCCACGCCCGAGACGGCGTCGAGGATGGCCACTGCGCCGTCCAGCACGCGCAGCGAGCGCTCCACCTCCACGGTGAAGTCCACGTGGCCAGGCGTGTCGATGATGTTGATGCGGCAGTCGCGCCAGAAGCAGGTCGTGGCGGCGGAGGTGATGGTGATCCCCCGCTCCTGCTCCTGCACCATCCAGTCCA
>JBBIOF010000610.1:0-2047 GCA_037443505.1 Candidatus Rokuibacteriota bacterium | reverse complement strand
CCAGGCGCAGGTGCCGGACGCGCGCTGGCGATGCGCCCCGGCGCGCCACGGTGGGCAGGACCAGGCACCTGCAGCCCGGGTGGAACGGCGGGACGCCCGCCGACGTGGCCCGCACGTCGGCCTGGTTCAGCGGGTCGCACAGCGGGCAGGGGATCCTGGCATCCTGCCGGACGAACCGCGCCGCCACCCCGAGCTTCGCGTAGCGGGCGACCGCGGCCCGCGCCTCGGCGCGGGTCGTCGCCAGGCCCTGGAGCCAGTCGAGGAGCAGGTAGAGCTTGTTCACCAGGTACTCGTCGCGGATCTCGCGGGCGGCCTCCGCGGCGGGCGAGCACCGGAGGCGCTCCCAGAGGGGCGGGAACTGCCGGCACCGCGCGAAGTAGGCCTGCCAGCGGTCGAACTCCGGCCAGTCGAAGTCGCGCGGGCCGAGCCGCGCCAGCACCCGGGCGTGGACCTGTTCGAGGGTCCGGCCCCGGGACGCGGTCCGCTTGAGCGAGTCGAGGAGCGCCACCTGCTCCTCGGTCGAGAACCCGGTCGTCCGGGCCAGCGCGAACACCGCCTGGCGAAGCTCGGGGCTCATCGGCCTAGTCGTCGTCGGCGACCTGGTGCCGCTTCTGGGCCCGCCGCCGCTTCTTCCTCGCCTCCGCCTGCTTGCGCTTGCGCCGCACGGAGGGCTTCTCGTAGTAGGCGCGGCGCTTCATCTCCTTGAAGACGCCGCCCTTCACCATCAGCTTCTTGAGGGCTTTCAGGGCGGACTCGACCTGGTTGTCGACGACTTCGACCCTCAAGGACGGCTCCTCCTTCGCGCCGGGCCGGCGGACGGGCAGGATGCCGGCTGCGGCCGCGGCTTCGGGCGATGGGCGCCCCTCGGTCTCCCGTTCACGGGTGGAGGGCGCGCCCTCGGGCCGGGGAGGAGCACCGGAACGCGCTCCGGCCCGATCGCGGCCCACGATGGGCGACGATCGCGCCGGACGCCCTAGTCTACACGAGCGGGGAGGGCGCGGGGGGAATTTCCCCCGTCGCGGGATTGAGCGGGCCGCGAGGACCGGGTACATTGAGTCGCCATGGTGGGCGACGGCCGACCTCCGCGCACGATGTTCGAGAAGATCTGGGCCCGGCACGTGGTGGCCGAGGGGCCGGGTGGGCACACGCTGCTCTACATCGACCGGCACCTGCTCCACGAGGGCGCCGTCCACGCCTTCGAGCGGCTGGCGGCCGCGGGCCGCCTTCCCCGGCGGCCGGACCTCTCCTTCGCGACCGCCGACCACTACATCCTGACCTCCCCGGGCGCGCTCGCCACGGACCCGGAGATGCGCCGCATCGTGCAGTCGCTGGCGGAGCACACCGCCCGGCAGGGGATCGTCCACTTCGGCGCGGGCGACGACCGGCGGGGGATCGTCCACGTGATCGGCCCCGAGCAGGGGCTGACGCTGCCGGGCATCACGCTGGTCTGCGGCGACTCCCACACCGCCACCCACGGCGCCCTGGGCGCCCTCGCCTTCGGCATCGGCTCCACGGAGGTGGAGCACGTCCTGGCCACGCAGACCCTGTGGCAGCGGCGGCCCCGGACCATGCGCATCACCGTGGAGGGCCGCCTGGGCCCGGGCGTCGCCGCCAAGGACCTGATCCTGGCCGTCATCGCGCGGATCGGCGCCGGCGGCGGCACCGGCCACGTCATCGAGTACGCGGGCTCCACCATCCGCGCGATGTCGATGGAGGAGCGGATGACCGTCTGCAACATGTCCATCGAGGCCGGAGCCCGCGCCGGCATGGTGGCGCCGGACGAGACGACGTTCGCGTACCTGGAGGGCCGGCCCTTCGCTCCCCGGGGCGAGGCGTGGGCGCGGGCGATGGCCGACTGGGCCGCGCTGCCCACGGACCCGGACGCCCGCTTCGACCGGGAGGTCGAGCTGGACGCCGCCGAGGTGGCCCCCACGGTGACGTGGGGGACGAGCCCCCAGGACGCGCTGCCCATCACGGGGCGGGTGCCCGACCCGGCGCGCGTGGCGGACCCGGAGCGGCGCCGGAGCATGGAGCGGGCCCTCGCCTA
>JBBIOF010000609.1:0-2051 GCA_037443505.1 Candidatus Rokuibacteriota bacterium | reverse complement strand
TCCGGCGCGCGCCGTGGTCGTGGAGCGCGGCGAGGATCGTCTCGGCCAGCCGGTTGCGGGCGCGCAGCGGGAGCGTGGGGATCACACCGGCGTGGGGGCGACGGGCTCGCTCACCGGCGGCGGGGCCGGACGCTGCCTGACGGACGGGGGCACGTGCTCGACGCGGCTGGCCGCCAGCAGGTCGTGCAGGGCGCGGCGGTCGCGCCGGAGTCCCGCCATCACGAAGCCCGTCCCCAGGGGCAGGAGCGAGGCGAGGTACGCCAGCGTCCGGAGCAGCGCGGCGCCCGCGGGCAGGGGCTCGCCGTCGGCAGCGACGACGCGGATGCCGAGCAGCATCTTGCCGATGGTCTGTCCGGTCGCGGCGTGCAGCACCGTGGGGTAGAGCACGGCGAACAGCAGCGTGAAGGCCACCACGGCCGACGCGAACGCCGGCGACGCCTCGAGGCCGGGCCCCCAGAGCCGGCGGGCCGCGAAGCCCAGCGAGACCTGGACCAGCGTGATGACGCCCGCGTCGATCACGAGCGCGACCGCGCGGATCCAGAAGCCCGCGGGGCGCGGCTCGGTCCGGGGGCGCTCGCTCACGGCGCTATAATATCGTCATGATTTCGGTGCGGGATGGGCAAAATCACATCCTCGCCGGAGTCAGCCGCACGACGCCGCCGGAGACCGTCGCGCTGGGCGCGGCCCTCGGCCGCGTGCTGGCCGAGCCCGTCATCGCGCCCTTCGACGTCCCGCCCGCCGACAACTCCGCCGTGGACGGCTACGCGCTGTCGAGCGCGGACCTGCCGCCCCGGGGCTCCGGCGACCTCGAGGTGATCGCCGACCTGCCCGCGGGCTCGCTGTTCGAGGGAACTGTCGGCCGCGGCCAGGCCATCCGCATCATGACCGGCGCGCCGATGCCGGCGGGCGCCGACACCGTCTGTCCCCAGGAGGACGCCCTGCGCGAGGGCTCGCGGGTGCGCGTCGGGGCCGTGGCGCCAGGAGCCAACGTCCGGCGGCGCGGCGAGGACGTCACCGCCGGGGCCGTGGTCGTCGAGGCGGGCGCCGTCCTCCGGCCGCAGGAACTGGGCCTGATCGCCTCGCTGGGCCGGCGCCAGGTGGTCGTGCGCCAGCGGCCGCGGGTGGCGCTCCTGTCCACCGGCGACGAGGTCGCCGAGCCCGGCACCCCGCGCCGCCCCGGGCAGATCTACGACGCGAACCGGTTCACCCTGGCGGGGCTCGTGGAGCAGAGCGGCGGCACGGTCCTCGACCTCGGCATCGTCCCCGACCGCCGCGAGGTGCTGCGCGCGCGCCTCCTCGACGCCGGCACCGCCGCCGACGTGGTGATCACCTCGGGCGGCGTCTCGGTCGGCGCCTACGACCTGGTGAAGGACGTGCTGGGCGAGATCGGCGGGATCGACTTCTGGCAGGTCGCCATGCAGCCCGGGCGCCCGCTGGCCGTGGGCCGCATCGGCCCGGCCCTCTTCTTCGGGCTGCCCGGAAACCCGGTGGCCTCCACCCTCACCTTCATGCTCTTCGTGCGGCCCGCGCTCTGGAAGCTGGCGGGCCGGCGCCGTCTCTTCCCCGACACCTGGCGCGCCCGGGCGATGGAGCCGATGCGCAAGAAGCCGGGCCGCCGGGAGTTCAAGCGCGGCATCCTCGCCCTCGGCGGCGAGGGCTGGGAGGTCCGCACGACAGGGCCGCAGGGCTCGGGTATCCTGAGCTCCATGGTGGCCGGCAACTGCCTCATCGTCCTGGAGGAGGAGCGGGGCGACGTGGCAGCCGGCGAGATGGTGCTGGTCGAGCCCTTCGGGTGGTGAGCGGAAGCATCGGCGTCGAGCTGATCGACGCGCTCAAGGGGCGCGTGTGCGACCTGCTGGCCGACGAGCGGCGGCGCCTCGCCCACCTGGTGCACGCCGACGTGCGCGTGGGCGTCGTAGAGGCCCGCTGGGCGACCGCGGAGAACGGCGCGGGCCGGTCGTCGGGGGACGAGCAGGCCCTGGGCCTCGGCGTGCGTGTCCTGGCGGGCGAGCGCTCCGTGGCGGCCGGCTACGTGGGCGCGAGGCTGGGCG
>JBBIOF010000608.1:0-2053 GCA_037443505.1 Candidatus Rokuibacteriota bacterium | reverse complement strand
GCCCTGGTGCGGCTCAAGGCGGGCGCGGTCAAGCAGATCCTCTGGGCCACCCCGCCGCTCACCGTGCCCCGCGACCGGGGGCGCGACCCGCGTGGGCTCCGCCACCTGGCCGACCAGATCGGCGAGCTCGACCCGGCGGAGCTGCTGGAGCGCGAGCGCGCCCGGAGCCCGGAGGCGGCGCTCGGCACCATCGAGTGCCACCGGTGTCCCTGGGGCTCGACCGCGGCGTGCAGCCAGGCGTGGGCCCACGCCGAGCGCGTGGGCGAGCGCCTCGACCAGCGGCGCCGGGCCCTGGAGGCGCTCCGCGGCGCCTACTGGCAGGAGTTCCTCCGCGTCGTCGAGGTCCTGGAGCAGTTCGGCGCGCTCCTGGACCGCCGGCTCGAGCCCAAGGGGCGGCTGATCGCGGGGCTCCGCCACGACAACGAGCTGCTGGTGGCCGAGGTGGTGAGCCGCGGCGTGCTGGGCGACCTCACGGTGGCCGAGGCCGCCGCCGTGTGCTCGGCGCTCACCGAGGAGGCCCGGTCCGGCGAGCCGGCCATCGCCCGGACGTTCCTCCGGAGCCGGCCGAAGCTCCGGCGCAAGCTGGAGCAGGTGGCGGCGGCCGCCGACGCCATCGGGGAGGCCCAGCGGCAGCGGCACCTGGCGATGCCGGTGGCCGTCCACCCCGGGTTCATGCCGGCCGTCTTCCGCTGGGCGTCGGGCGACGACGACTGGAGCCGCATCGTCCAGGAGGCGTTCGGCGGCCACGAGGGCGACCTGATCCGGGCGATGCGGCGCCTGATCGACCTGCTCCGGCAGCTCGGGGAGAGCCCCGAGGTGCCCGTGGCGACGGCGCGGATGCTGCTGCAGGCCGCCCGGGTGATCGACCGCGGCATCGTCCTGGAGTCGGCCCTCATCTGACGCCCGCCGGGCCCCGCCCTGCTATCCTGGGGGCGTGCCGGCGCGCTCGACCGTTCCCGTCCTCGTCGCCCTGCTGCTCGCCGCCTGCGCGACCCTGCGCCCGCCGCTCGAGCAGCGGACCACCCAGGGGCCCACCGCCGAGGAGTTCTGGATCTACCGCGTGCTGCTGCTCAACGGCCGCGAGCCCACCTTCGACGAGCGGCGCCACTGGGAAGACCAGATCGACCAGCGCATCGGCGAGTACCTCCGGGCCCACCCCGAGGCCGCCAACAGCCTGGACGTCTCCACCTTCCGCTTCTACCGCCGCGCGGCGGTCGGCATGACGAAGGAGCAGGTCCTCATCCTGCTGGGGCCGCCGGAGGCGGTGACCTCCGACCCGGCCCAGATGGAGAAGCTCGCCCGCCGCTACTGGCCGGCCATCCAGGGCAACGCCACCGAGGCGTGGGTGTACCCGCTGGGCTGGCACTTCTACTTCGCGGGGCCCCGCCTGGTGGACATCACGCAGTACCTGCCGCGCTGATAGAGTATGAGCCGTCGGGCCATCCCGGCGGCCGCCCGGCGCGCCGGCGGGACCCCGCGGGAGGAGGACGCCATGTCGCCCGAGGTCAGCGTCACCGCCGCCTTCTCGACGGTGCCCGTGCCGGAGCGGGCGGAGCTGGAGCGCGTCATCGTGGAGACGGCCGAGCAGATCGCCCGCGACGACCGGCTGTTCGAGCGCGCGCGGCTGGTCTTCACGGAGTCGGACGAGCGGTGCGGGCTCACGGCCGAGCTGGACGGGGTCAAGCGCGAGGGGGTGCCGCTCCAGATCGACCTGGAGCAGCTGGAGGACGCGCGGTCGTCGGCGGGGGCGCGCGCCCAGCTCAAGGAGGCCATGCGCCAGTACTTCCGGCGGGTGCTCGGCCGTTGAGCGACGACGGCGTCCTCCTGTTCCTCTGGCGGGGCTGCCTCTACCGTGTCGTCGACGGGGTGCAGCCCCCGAAGGCCGGCTCCCTCTTCTTCTGCCGGGCGCTGGAGGTCCGCCCGGGCGAGCGGGTGCTGGAGATCGGGGCGGGCCTGGGGCTGGCGGCGGTGCTGGCCGCGCGCGCCGGCGCGCGGGTCGTGGCGACGGACGTGGTGCCCGCCGCGGTGGACGCCATCCGCGCCAACGCCCTCC
>JBBIOF010000607.1:0-2057 GCA_037443505.1 Candidatus Rokuibacteriota bacterium | reverse complement strand
TCGGCCCCGCGCGCGAAGAGGTCGCCGGTCCGGGCGTCCTCAGGCATGCCACCCGGCCAGCCAGGCCGGAAGGGCTCCGAGCTCGGTGAGCGAGGCCAGCGGGACCACCTTCCAGCGCGCCAGCTCCGCCGGGTCGGGGCGGTACGCCACGAAGGGCAGCCCCGCGGCGCTCGCGGCCAGGCCGTCCACCCAGGAGTCGCCCACCACCACCGCCGGGCAGGCGCCGAAGTGCCCGGAGATCACGCGCCAGCCGTCGGGATCGGGCTTGAGGGCCTGCATCTCGTCGCGGGTGACCACCAGGTCCAGGTGCGGCGCGAGGCCGAAGCGCTCCAGCACGGTCGCGGTGACCTGGCGCCCGTTGTTGGTCCACACCGCCGTGGCGAAGCCCAGCCGCCGCGCCCCGCGCACCGCCTCCAGGGCGCCGGGCTCGAGCGACGCCCCGGCCATGGCCCGCTGCTCGTGGCCGAGCGCGATGCCCCACAGCTCCCCCTCGAGGGCCGGCCACCGGCGCCGGCAGAGGGCGAGGAGCTCGCCCACGCGGTAGCGCTCGGGGCGCGGGGGCAGCGGGCCGCAGGCGGCCTCCAGGTGCGTTCGCATGTCGGCAGCCATGGCCGCCAGGTCGAGCGGCGAGCGGACCAGGGTGTGGTCCAGGTCGAAGACACAGAGGCGCACGTCGTTCCCAGCATACCCGTGCTACCATGGGTTCGTCATCATGAAGCGCCGCGTGCGCTTGTCCACGGCCTTCGTCTCGTTCCTCCTCCTGCTCCTGACGCCGGCGCCGGCCCGCGCGCTCGACGAGCCGGAGCGCCTGTGGCTGGTCGGCGAGCGGGCCTCGGCGGACGGGCTCCACCTCCTGGCGCGCCGCGCCCTCGAGCAGCTCGTGCAGCGCTACCCGGCCGACCGCCACGCGGGAGAGGCGCTGCTCCTGCTGGGCAAGACCCGGCTGGCCCTGGGCGAGGCCGAGTCGGCGCTCGACGCCTTCCGCCGGGCCCAGACGGTGACCCCGCCGCCGGGGCGGTCCCTGGAGGCGAAGTTCTGGGAGGGCGAGGCGCTCTTCCGGCTCAAGCGCTACGCCGAGGCGCGCGCCGCCTACGACGCCGTCGTCCGGACGGACGCGGCGTCCCCGCTGGCGCCCGACGCGCTCTACGGCTTCGCGTGGTCCGAGCTGGAGCTGGGCCAGCCCGCCGCGGCGGCCGCCGCGTTCTCGGAGCTGCTCAAGGCGTGGCCGGAGCACCCGCTGGCGCCGTCGGCGACCTTCTACCTCGGCCGCGCCCTCGTGGAGGACAAGCGCCCCGCCGAGGCGCTGCCCCACCTGGAGGGGTTCGTCCAGAAGCATCCCGGACACAAGCTGGCGCCCGACGCCCGCTACCTGCTGGGCTGGGCGCGCGTGCAGACCGGCGACGCCAGGGCCGGCCTCGCCGACCTTCGCGCCTTCGCCGACCGGAACCCCTCGCACCCCCTCGCGCCGGCCGCGCGGCGGCTCATGCTGGAGACGATGGTGCGCTCCGGCGACCGGGACGACCTGCAGGAGGCCTACCGCGCCCTCATGGCGCAGTCGCCGCCCACGCCGGAAGGGCTGGCGGACGCCGCGGCGGTGGCGGGCCGCCTGGGCCGCCAGAAGGACCAGGAGGCCGCGTGGCGAAGACTCCGGAGCCAGTTCCCCTCCCACCCCCTGTCGCGGCGGGCCGCGCTCGAGCTGGCCGGCGCCGCCTTCAAGCGCAAGGAGTGGAAGGAGACGGTGACGTACGCGCAGGCCGCCGCGGAGAGTGACGAGGACGCGGTCCGGGCGGAGGGCTGGCTCCTGGCCGGCGAGGCGGAGCTCAAGCTCAAGCGCTGGCCGGCCGCCGAGAAGGCGTTCGAGTCCACGCTGGCCGTCAAGAGCCTGGATGCCGGCATCCGCTACCGCGCCCTGGCCGGGCTCGGGCTGGCCCACGAGGAGCAGCGCGAGTGGCGCGCCGCGCTGACCGCCTACGAGGCCGTGGCGGGCAAGAGCCCCGACGCCGAGCTCCGCGCGTGGGCCACGGAGCGGGCGGCGGCCGTGCGGACGCGGCTGGGCA
>JBBIOF010000606.1:0-2063 GCA_037443505.1 Candidatus Rokuibacteriota bacterium | reverse complement strand
CGCCTGCGGAACGGGATCCCGCCGTCCGCGCGCGCGGCGGTCTCCGCCCTCCTCTCCCGGCGGCTCCGCGACCGGCTGGTCTCGCGCCTGGCGACCGCGGACGTGGACTGGTCGCGGACCTCGGCGTTCTGCCTGCCCACGGACCTCGAGGGCTGCATCCGGATCAACCTCAAGGGGCGCGAGCCCCACGGCGTCGTGGAGCCGGGCGGCCAGTACGAGGCCCTGTGCGCGGAGCTGGCGGCGGTGCTCTCGGAGCTCCGCAACCCCGCGACCGGCCGGCCGGCGGTGCGCGCCGTCCACCGCACCGACCGCTGGTCGCCGGGCCCCCGGCGCGACCACCTGCCCGATCTGGTGGTGGCGTGGAGCGACGGCGCCGAGATCCGGGAGGTCGAGTCCGCGCGCATCGGCCTGGTCCGGGGCGTCTCCACCGACCCGCGCCCCGGCACGCACCATCCCCGGAGCTTCGTCGCCCTCCGCGGGCCGCGGGTGCGGGCCGGGCGCCTGGGGGCCGGGCATCACATCGCCGACGTGGCGCCCACCGTCCTCTCCCTCCTCGGCATGACGCCGCCCGACTCCATGGACGGACGGGTCCTGGAGGTGGCGGGCACGGGCGGCCGCCACGGAGCGGCGCAGCGAGGCCACGAATGAGTGTCTGGTACCTGATCGCGGTGTACGTCCACATCGTCACGGTGGGGGTCTGGCTCGGCGCCATGCTCTTCGAGGATCCGGCCAGCCGCCGCTTCGCCTCGCGCGTGGTCCAGCGCATCCGCGGCATCGGCTGGGTGAGCCTGCTCCTCCTGATCGCCACGGGCGCCTTCATGCTGCACGCCCGCGGCACCGGGCCCGGCGACATCGTCTCCGGCCGGTTCTTCGGCGACCGCTACGGCCAGGTCTTCGCCCTGAAGTCGCTGCTCGTCATGGTCCTGATCGGGCTCCAGGTCACCGTGGGCCACCGGCCGTCGAAGGCCATCTACGGCTACCTGGTGTCCCTGCTGCTGGTGGTGGCGCTGTCGGTGTGGCTCGCCCGGCCGTTCGTGTGAGCCGCCCGGCCGAGGGAGGGAACACGCACATGCCGATCCGCCTCATCCACGTGGGACTGGGGGTCCGCGGCCACCACTGGCTGGACATCGTCCGCGACTACCCGGACGCCGTGTCGGTCGCGGGCGTGGACCCCGACCGGCGGGCCCTGGCCTCGGCGCGCCGGCACAGCGACGGGGCGAGCACCCGCTTCTACGTGGACCTCGAGACCGCGCTGCGCGAGGTCGAGGCCGACGCCGCGCTCGTCGCAAGCCCCAGCGTCTTCCACCCGGAGCACGCCGTCCAGGCCCTCCGGAGCGGCTTCCACGTGATGGTGGAGAAGCCCTTCGCGACCAGCGTGAAGGAGGCCCTGGCGGTGATCGACGCGGCCGAGGCCGCCGGGCGGCACGTGATGGTGGCCGAGAACTACCGCTTCTTCCCCGCGGAGCGCACGGTGCGCCGGTGGATCCGGGAGGGGCGTCTCGGGGCCATCACGACGGTCACGTGCCGCGACCGCCGCAACCAGCCCCCGGGCGACCTGGGACCCTGGGCCTCGTCCCTGCCCTACCCGCAGCTCGTGGAGATCGCCGTCCACCACTTCGACAGCATCCGGGCGCTGACGGGCCGGCGGCCCGTGAGCGTCATGGCGCGCGCCGTCAACCCCCCCGGCAGCGCCTACCGGCGCGGCGGGGCCACGGACGCCATGATCGAGCTGGAGGGCGGCATCACCGCCGTCTACTCGGGCTCGCTCTGCTGCGACCGCTACGAGTTCGCCCTGACGGTCGAGGGCGAGGCCGGCGTGCTCTGGACCGATCGCCGGCGCGTGTGGTGGCGGCAGCGCGGCGCCCGCTTCTTCCGCCCGGTGCGGACGGACGACCCCGCGGGCGACGGCCACCGCTACCCGCGCGCGGGCACCCGCGCGCTCCTGGACCAGCTCCGGGACGCGGTGCTCCACGGCCGCGAGCCAGAGACGGCCGGCCGCGACAACGTGTGGACGGTGGCCATGCTGGAGGACGACATCTGCTGGCGGATGGACCACCACGACG
>JBBIOF010000605.1:0-2063 GCA_037443505.1 Candidatus Rokuibacteriota bacterium | reverse complement strand
GCCACCACCTGCGCCCCATGCACCTGGCCGGGGCCGGCGTGCTGACGCCGCGGGCCCGGTACCGCTTCTACCGGGACCTCGGCGCCGACACTCGCGACCTGCTGCTCCTGGCGCTGGCGGACGCGGCGGCGGTGCGGGGCGAATCCCCGCTCCGGCTCTGGCCCCGCGCCGCCCTCATCCGCGACCTCCTCCGGGGCTGGGAGGAGCAGCGCCGGGCGGCCGCGGCGCCCCCGCTGCTCCGGGGTGAGGACGTGATGGCCCGGTACGGGCTGAGCCCGGGACCGGCGGTGGGACGCCTGCTGGCCAGGGCGCGGGAGGCGCAGGACCTGGGGCTCGTGCACACCCGCGAGGAGGCCCTGGCCTACCTTGACTCCCTGGGTGGGGCTCTTTAAAGTAGCGCCACTCGCCATGCTCACTCACTCTCGTGTCGGGAGGTTCCCGATGGTCCTCTGGCGAACCTGGCTCGCAGCCGCGCTGCTCCTCGTCCTGCCGCTGCCAGCGGCCGCCGCCCCGGCCGGCAAGGTCGTCATCGCGCAGGGCGTCGACCCCACGACGCTCGACACGATGAACCAGCAGGAGACCCCGGCTTCCGTCGTCGCCAGCCACATCTTCGACACCCTGGTCGAGCGCGACCCCAACCTCAAGATCGTCCCCGCCCTGGCCGCCGAGCTGCCCCGGCTCGTGTCGCCCCAGGTCTGGGAGGTCAAGCTCCGTAAGGGCGTGAAGTTCCACAACGGCGAGGAGTTCAACGCCGAGTCCGTGAAGTTCAGCCTGGAGCGAGTGAAGGACCCGAAGCTCCGCGCCAGCGCCAACTTCAAGCTGATCGACCACGTGGAGATCGTCGATCCCCACACGGTGCGGGTGCACACCGCGAAGCCGTGGCCCACGTTCGTGAGCATCATGACCTTCCGGCAGGCCTCGATGTACCCGCCCAGGGCGTACGCGGGCAAGGACTCGGCGTACATCTCGAAGAACCCCGTCGGGACCGGCCCGTACCGGTTCGTGCGGTGGGACAAGGACGAGCAGATCGTGCTGGAAGCAGACCCCAACCACTGGCGGGGCGCGCCCAGGATCAAGACCGTGGTGTTCCGGCCCATCCCCGACGACGCCGTGCGGGTGGCCGCCCTCCAGAACGGCGAGATCGATGTGGCGGTGAACATCCCGCCCCACCTGGCCAGCGTCATCGCGAAGCACCCGAAGCTCTTCCTCAGCACGGCGCCCTCCATCCGCACCATCCAGCTCATGTTCCAGACGCACGAGTTCGACGACCAGGGCAAGGTGGTCGGGCCGTTCAAGGGACTCAGCGCCGACCGGCGGATCCGCCAGGCGATCACGTACGCCATCGACGTGGACGAGATCATCAAGACCGTCCTGGACGGCAAGGCCATGCGCGTGGCGACTATGCTCACCTCGTTCCACTTCGGGTTCGACCGGAACCTGAAGCCCGTCAAGCAGGACGTGGCGCGCGCCCGGAAGCTCATGGCCGAGGCGGGCCACCCCAACGGCTTCGAGCTGGAGCTCAAGGGCCCGCAGGGCCGGTACGTGCGCGACAAGGAGGTGCTGGAGGCCGTGGCCGGTCAGCTCAGCAAGGCCGGCATCAAGCCCACGGTGCGGACCTTCGAGTTCGTGGCCTACCTGAACAACTTCGCCTACAAGCACCGGGGCGGCCCGGTCTGGCTGATCGGCTGGGGCACGCCCACGCTGGATGCCGAGACGATCTACGGCCCGCTCTTCGCCACCACGGGCAACCTGACGACGTACAGCAACCCCGAGCTGGACAAGCTCTTCGCCGAGGCCCAGGCGGAGATGAACGAGAAGAAGCGCCTGGACCTCTACCACAAGATCAACCGGCTCTGGGTGGACGACGCGGCCGCGGTCCCGCTCTACCAGCAGCTCGACCTCTATGGCGCTTCCAGGCGGCTCAACTGGAAGGCCCGCAGCGACGAGCTGATCAAGGTCTACGACATGTCCCTGAAGGAGGGGAAGTAGCGCCGGCGTAGTAGAATGGAGGGTGCGCGGGCGTAATTCAGTGGCAGAATGCCAGCTTCCCAAGCTGGACGTCG
>JBBIOF010000604.1:0-2064 GCA_037443505.1 Candidatus Rokuibacteriota bacterium | reverse complement strand
GGGCGGATCCTCGCGCCGGCGCACGGGCGTCGCGACGTAGCGCGGAGCCACCTCAGGCCCTCGCCGCCCGGCGGCGCCGCAGGGCCCGGACGATGCGGTCGGGCGTGAGCGGCAGCTCCGTGACCTCCACGCCCAGCGGAGCCAGCGCGTCAGCCACCGCGTTGGCGATGGCGGCGCCGGCGCCCGAGCTGCCTCCCTCGCCCACGCCCTTGACGCCCAGCGGGTTGAGGGGCGTCGGGGTCTCCTCCAGGGCGCGGACCGACAGCGACGCGGGCATCTCCATGGCGGTGGGCAGCAGGTAGTCCATGAACGTCGTGGTGAGGAGCTGCCCCTGCTCGTCGTAGGCCAGCTCCTCCAGCAGCGCGCCGCCGATGCCCTGCGCCAGCGCGCCGACCAGCTGGCCGTCCACGATCAGGGGGTTGATCACCCGCCCGACGTCGTAGGCGATGGCGTACTTCAGGAGCCGCACCTGGCCGGTGTCCGCGTCCACGTCCACCATGGCCGCGTGGGTGCCGTAGGGATAGGTCATCTTCGGCGCCTCGAAGAAGTGGGCGGCGACCAGCCCCGGCTCCATCCCGGGCGGGCCGGGCACGGCGGCGCGGGCCAGCTCCCGAAACGTCGCCGCCCGGTCGGTGCCGCGCACGCGCACGGCGCCGCCCTCGAGGACCAGGTCCGCCCGGTGCGCCTCCAGCAGAACCTCGGCCACCGTCAGGATCTTCTCGCGCACCTTGCGGCTCGCCTCGAGCGCCGCGGGCAGCGCCACGGCCGCGCCGCGGCTGGCGAAGCCGCCCACCCCGAACGGCACCTTCGCGCTGTCGCCGTGGACGACGGTGACGTCCTCCGGGCGCACGCCGAGCTCCCCGGCGCACACCTGGGCGAGCGTGGTCTCGATGCCCTGGCCGACGGCGGCGACGCCGGAGTAGACCACCACGTGGCCCGAGCCATCCACCTCCACCCGCGCGTACTCCCAGGGCCCGAGGCCGGCCTTCTCCACCACGCAGCCCAGGCCCAGGCCCACGAGGCGCCCGGCCCGCCGCGCCTCGGCCTGTTCGGCCCTGAGCGCCTTGTAGTCCAGGTCGGCCAGCGCCGTCTCGAGCGCGCTCCGGTAGTCCCCCACGTCGTAGACGGTCCGCTGGCCGAGGCCGACGGCGCCCACCTCGTACGGCATCTCGCCCGGGTCGATGAAGTTGCGGCGGCGGATCTCCACCGGGTCCAGGCCCAGCTCCGCGGCGACGATGTCCACCAGGCGCTCGCGCACGAACGTCCCCTCGAAGCGCCCGGGCCCGCGGTACGTGCCGGTGGGGGTCCGGTTCGACAGCACGCACCGCCCCTCGCAGTCGTAGTTCGGGATCCGGTACGGCCCCGGCAGGAGCGCCGCCGTCAGCTCGGGGACGATGACGCCGTGGGTCCGGATGTAGGCGCCCAGGTCGGCCACGAACCGGTCCCGCAGCGCCACGATGCGCCCGTCCCCCGTGAGCCCCATCTCGACCTCGTGGACCTGCTGGCGCGAGTGGTTGGCGGCCATCAGGTGCTCGCGGCGGTCCTCCACCCACTGCACGGGGCGGCCCAGCCGCATGGCGGCCCAGGGCACCACCAGGTCCTCCGGGTAGAACTCGCCCCGCACGCCGAAGCCGCCGCCCACCTCCAGCTCGACGAAGTGGATCAGGTGCTCCGGGTGGCCCAGCAGGTCGGCCAGCACCCGGCGGTTGAAGTGCGGCACCTTGGCGACACCCCACAGCGTGAGCTCCCGCGTGCCCGGGTCCCACGCCGCGGTGAGCCCCCGGGTCTCCATGGGCACGCCGGTGTGGCGCTGCACCGCGAGGCGCCGCCGCACGCGGCGGTCCGCCGCGGCCAGTGCCCGCTCGACGTCCCCGGTGCGGCACGTGAGCCGGTCCACGACGTTGTCCGGGACGGCGTCGTGCAGGGCCGGGGCGCCCGGGGCCACGGCCGCCCTCCAGTCCGCCACCACGGACAGCGGCTCGTAGTCCACCTCCACTGCGGCCAGCGCGTCCTCCCCGAGGTAGCGACTCGCGGCCAAGACGACGGCCACCGGCTCGCCCACGT
>JBBIOF010000603.1:0-2065 GCA_037443505.1 Candidatus Rokuibacteriota bacterium | reverse complement strand
GGTGGCGGCGGCCCTGACCGGGCCCGCGGCGTGGGTGGCGGTTCGGGGGCGGGCCCGGGCCCCGGCGGCGGGCGAGCGGCCGGCGGGTCCCGTCCGGGAGGGCCCGTGAGCGAGTCCTCCACGGCCCTCCAGGAGGGGGTGACCCAGTGAGCGGGGTGGTGAACTGCGCGGCGTACGCGGGAGGCCGGCGGCTGGGGGACGTCGCCATCGACGACATCAGCGAGGTGCTGCGCCAGCCCGAGGGCTTCGTGTGGATCGGCCTGCACGAGCCCGGCGAGGCGCTGCTGAGGAAGGTGCGCGAGGAGTTCGGCCTGCACGAGCTCGCCGTGGAGGACGCGCTGCGCGCCCACCAGCGGCCCAAGCTCGAGCGCTACGGGGACTCGCTGTTCGTGGTCCTCCGCACGGCGCGGTTCGGGGACGAGCGGCGGCTGGAGCTGGGCGAGACCCACGTCTTCATGGGGCCGCGCTACGTGGTCTCCGTCCGCCACCGCTCGTCCCTCGGCTACGCGGACGTGCGGGCGCGGCTCGAGGCCACGCCGCAGCTGCTGGCCCGGGGCCCGAGCTTCGTGCTCTACGCGCTCATGGACTTCATCGTGGACCAGTACTTCCCGGTGGTGGAGGCCCTGGAGGAGGAGCTGGAAGGGCTGGAGGACGAGATCTTCTCCCGGGCCTTCGACCGGGAGACCACGGCGCGGATCTACCGGCTCAAGCGGGACCTCCTGGAGATCAAGCGCGCCGTCTCGCCCCTGGTGGACGTCGCGAACCGCCTGGTGCGGTTCGACCTGGAGCTGATCCACGAGGAGACGCGGCCCTACTTCCGCGACGTGTACGACCACGCCATCCGGATCAACGAGCGGGTGGACATGCTGCGGGAGCTCCTGACGACGGCGCTGGAGGCGAACCTTTCCCTGGTGACCGTGGCCCAGAACGAGGCCATGAAGCGGCTGGCGGGCTGGGCGGCCATCGTCGCCGTGCCCACCATGATCGCCGGCATCTACGGCATGAACTTCCGCTTCATGCCGGAGCTCGGCTGGCCGTGGGGCTACCCGGCCGTCATGGCGCTGATGCTGGGGGTCTGCGCGTACCTCTACGTGCGCTTCAAGCGGGCCGGCTGGCTCTGACGGGGACTGGCGTGTCAACGGCCGCGGCGCGCGGCCCGTCTACCCTGCCAGGGAGCCCTGGAGCCCCGGTCACCGACGAGGAGGAGACCTCCCATGACGCATCGTGTCCTGAGCGTTCACGCGGCGATCGCCCTGGCGGCCCTGGTCGGGCTCGGCGCCGCCGCCCCCGCCTCCGCCCACGGCCGAGCGCAGGACGGTGGGGCCCACCTGCTTCCCCTCATCATGCGGACCGCCGGGCTCTCCGACGCCCAGCGGGAGCAGGTCCGGCAGATCGTCACGGCCCACCGGCCGCAGCTCCAGCAGATCTCCGGGCAGCTCCGCACGGCCCACGAGGCGCTCCAGGCGAAGCTGTCGGGCACCGACGCGGTCAGCGAGGCCGACCTGGCGCCGCTCGTGCAGCAGATCGGCCAGCTCCGCGAGCAGCTCACGCAGGAGCGCCTGCGCCTGACGCTCGAGATCAGGGGAGTCCTGACCCCGGAACAGCTCGCGAGGGTGGCCCAGGCCCGCGCGCGTCTGGGCGAGCTACGGCGGGAGATGCGCGGGCTCGTGGGCGGGCGATAGGCCGCGGATCACCTGGCCCATGAATGGCCCGGCGGGCAGACCCGTCCTAAAGGGCAAGATGAGGCGCGCCCTCGCGGCATGCACGGCGGTAGTGACGCTGCTCGCCCTGGCTCCGGGCGCGGCGTGGGCCTGGCACCGCCCCGTCCGCTCCCGCGTCTTCGTCTCGGTGGGACCGCACTGGTGGGGGCCGCCTGCGTACTGGTGGTACGGCCCTCCGGCCTACTACGTCTACACGCCGCCCGCCGTCATCGTGCGCGAGCCGCCCGTCTACATCCAGCAGGCGCCCGCGCCCGCCCCCCCCCGCCCGCCCCGCCCCCCGCCCCCCCCCCCCCCCCCGCGGCCGGCGCCGAGGAGGCGGGCGCCGCCGCGGCCGGCGGGGCATC
>JBBIOF010000602.1:0-2082 GCA_037443505.1 Candidatus Rokuibacteriota bacterium | reverse complement strand
TACGTGGAGGCGCCGCGCTGGGCGGGGTCGGGGCCGAGCTCGAGGGCCAGTGGGGCGGCCAGCCGCCCCCGCCCGAGCGCTATTACGACCCTGCGTACCGGGAGCGCGCGCTCGCGCGCCCGGGCGGCGGGGCGGGGTGAGGGGCAGGGGCCGGGCTCATCGCCCTCTGCGCCCCCGAGTCAGGCGCCCCCGCCGCCGCCTGCGAGCATCCACCGGTACGCCGGCCAGCAGGTGACATCTCCGGGCGGGTCGGCGGGTGTGCGATCTCTCGTGAGCGTCAGCACCCAGCGGCGGGCCTTCGGCCAGCGCCGTCCCGCGCTCCGGAGCGCGCGGATCTCCCGTGTGGCGGTCTCGGGGTCGGTCGCATCGGCGCAGACCTGGATCAGGTGTTCCCCGCCGTCGGGCGCGCGGGCGAGGAAGTCGACCTCGTAACCCTCCGGGGTGCGCACGTAAGTGACCTCGCACCGCCGGCGCTCCAGTTCGACCAGCACCATGGTCTCGAGCGCGTGGCCCACGTTCGCCCGCCCGGTCCGATCGAACAGGGGGATGAGCCCGGAGTCCACCGGGTACACCTTGCGCGGGTTGACCATGCGCTGGCGCTCCGAATCGGCTTCCATCCAGACGGCGCGCACCAGGAAACAGTCCTCGAGGTAGCCGAGGAGGTGATGGAGCGTGTCGCGCGAGACCGCGATGCCCTGGCTCTTCAGCGCGCGGTGGAATTTCTCGACGCTGAAGAGGCCCCCCGCGTTGGCCAGCAGGTGCCGGAGCAGCCACCGCAGGGCCACGACATTGGTGACCTGGTGCCGCTCGACCACGTCGCGGAGGATCGCCACGTCCACGTAGTCGCGCAGCAGTTGCCTCCGCGATGCCGGATCGAGCCCCTGCGCCTCGGGAAAGCCGCCGACCTCGAGCCAGGCCAGGAAGGCGTGCTCGAGCCGGCTGCGTTCTGCGCCGACGACCCGTTCGGGATCGCTCGGTACCGGGTGTTTCTGGTGTGCCAGGGCCTCGGCGAAGCTGAAGGGGTAGAGGATGACCGACCAGGCACGGCCCCGCAGCGCCGTGCCGACCTCCCGCGAGAGCAACCTGGCCGAGGAACCGGTCACAACCACCTCGGCGCCCCCGGTGTCGATCAGCCGCCTCACGAAGCGCTCCCAGCCGGGCACGACCTGGAGTTCGTCGAAGCACCAGAGCACGGTGCCCAGCCTGGTCACTTCGGGCACGCGGCGTCCGTACTCCTCCAGCAGCAAGCCGAGCTGGGTTCCCTGGAGGCCCGCCAGGCGCTCGTCCTCGAAGTTCACGTAGGGCACCAGCACCCGGGCGGCGCCCGCTGCCAGCCGCTCGCGCCGCATCTGGTGAACGAAGGTCGTCTTGCCGGCCCGGCGTACCCCCAGGATGGAGGTGACCTTTCCGGGCAAGCGTACGACCCCGTGGACGCGCCGCGGAGTCGCCTCGGGCACCGGACCTTCGAGGGAGGCCGCGAGCGCCTCCGCCAGGGCGTCTCGAATCGCGCCCGCAGGGGCAGGTATGGCTTTCTCCTTCCTTAAAGGAGAAGATAGGCTCATCCTCTCCTCCCAGCAAGGGGAATTGTTGGCTGAAGCCTCCTCCTGCGGAGGAGAACCCTCTGCGTGATGTAGGCCCCGAGGCCCGTCGCCACCAGCGTCGTGTCGCCGCCAGGTCACCAGCAGGAAGAGGAAGTTGGCCGGGAACGCGGCCAGCACCTGGATGGCCGGCTGCGCCACGCGGGCGACCCGCGGCTCAAGGCCGATCCAGACGCCGACGGGCGTCCAGAGGAGCGCGGCCAGGCCGACGACCGCCGCCACCCGGAGCAGGGTGAGCAGGCCCAGCCCGAGCACCCTGACCACCTCGTGCCACGTCACCGCCGTCATGACGAAGGCGACGCCGCGAAGGGCGAGGAGGGCGATCGCCAGCCACAGCGCCGCCGTCAGCGCCCGGCCCCAGGCGCGCCGTTCCGGCCGGTCGGCCGCAGGCTCGCCGACCCCGCGGCGCCACCGGTGGCTCAACCCCTCGTCGAGCCGGGCGAGGCCGGCCTCCAGCCACAGCACGACGTGGGAGCGCCGCAGC
>JBBIOF010000601.1:0-2087 GCA_037443505.1 Candidatus Rokuibacteriota bacterium | reverse complement strand
CGCCGGGCCCACCACCGCCCGGTTGGCCGCGGCGTCGTAGGCCGTGAGCCGGCCGTCGTGGATCACCACCAGGAGCAGGGGCTGCCCGAAGGGCGACAGGGCTTCGAACCGGACGGAGGCGGGCGCCCGGGCCAGGAGCACCCCCTGGAGCTGCCGGCCCTCGCCCCCGCGCTCGACCCGGATCTCCGCGAGGGCCCGGAGGTCGGAGAACCCGTGCCAGCGCCGGGCGAGCAGGGCGAGGCCGCGGCGCGCCTCCTCGCCCACCGGCTCCCGGGGGGGCGGCAGGGCCCGGACGCAGGCGGCCGGCAGGAACAGCAGCAGGAGCGGGAGGAGGACCCTACTGCGCGGCCTTCGAGGCCTCACCCTTGACCCGCTGCTGCCGGCGCTTGAGCTCCTCGATCTTCCGCTTCACGCCGTCGGCGGTGGGGTCGAGCGAGAGGGACTTCTCCCAGGCGGCCAGCGCGTCCTCCTCCAGGCCGTTCTTGGCGTAGGCGTCGCCCAGGTGGTCGTAGATGATGGGGTCGGGCTCCCTGGCCTTCTCCACCGCGCGCTTGAGCTCGCGCAGCGCCTCCACGTACCGTCCCTGCTGGTAGTACGCCCACCCGAGGCTGTCGATGAAGTAGCCGTTGTCCGGCTCGAGCTGGAGCGCCTTGCTGATGAGCTGGATCGCCTCGTCGAGGTTCTCGCCCCGCTCGGCGTACATGTAGCCCACGTAGTTGTAGGCCTCGGCATGCCGGGGATCCAGGGCGATCACCTGGCGGAACGCGCGCACGGCGTCGTCGAAGCGCTGGAGCTTCTCGTAGACGACGCCGAGCTGGAAGTGCAGGTCCTTCTGCCGGGGGTCGAGCGACAGCCCCTCCTGCAGGATCTCCACCGCCCGGTCGTAGTCCTTGGCCCGGAAGTAGGCGGTGCCCAGGTAGAGGAACAGCTCGGGCCGCTTGGGCTCGAGGTTGACCGCCTCCCGGAGGATCGCGATGGCCTGGTCGTAGCGCTTGGCCCGGCCGTGCAGGAAGCCGAGCTGCACGCGGGCGTCGATGGAGCGCGGGTCGAGCCGGAGGATGCGCTCCAGCTCCGCACGCGCGTCGGCCTCCCGGCCGCCGTCCATGAGGGAGGTGGCCAGGAAGTAGCGGGCCCGCAGGTTGGTGGGCTCCAGCGTGACCGCGCGCCGGAAGGCGTCGGCCGCCCGGTCCCACGCCTTCTGCTCGTAGTAGACGGCCCCCAGCTTCATCCAGAGCCGCCCGTCGCGGGGGGACGCCTCGGTGAGCGACTCCAGTTCGGTCTGGGCCTCCTGGAAGCGGCCGAGCCGGATCAGGAGGTCGGAGAGCCGCTCGACGAACACGGGATTGTCGGCGTTGGCCTCGACCGCCCGGCGGTAGACCCGCACCGCCTCGTCCGCCTGGTGGCGGCTCTCGTACACGTACCCGAGCGCCGTCCAGGCCGCGTCGTGGTCGGGATCGAGCTCCACGGCGCGCGACAGGCGCTGGACCGCCTCGTCCCACTGCTCGGTCTCGATGGCGAGCCGCCCCAGCAGGAACTGGGCCTGGGCGAGGCGGGGATGGCGCTCGGTCAGGCGCAGCAGCACGGCCCGCGCGCGGTCGTACGTCTTCTGCTCGACGTAGTAGCGGGCGAGCGTCAGGTACGGCTCCTCGGCGTCCGGGTTGAGGGCGATGACCTTCTCGAGCTCCGCCTCCGCCTCGGCGTACTTCTTCTGGGAGCGCAGCAGCTCGGCGAGCGTGAGGTGCGCGTGGGGCTGGTCGGGGGCCAGCTCCACCGCCCGCCGGGCAGCCGCCTCGGCGCGCTCGGGGCTGTCGCTGCGGGCCAGCCACTGCGCCATCTCCCGCCAGAGGAAGGCCGACCGGGGGTCGCGCCGGATCGCCTCCTCGAGCTCGGCCACCGCCTCCTTGAACCGGCCGGCCTGCGCGTGCAGGTGGGCCACGCTGTAGTGGTAGTAGGCCTCGCTGATCTCCGTGGGCGCCGCGCGCTCCGGCTCCGGGGGCGCCGTGGCCGGCGGCGCTTCGGCCACCGTCCTCGACGCTGCGCAGCCGACCAGGAGCGCCCCCAGCAGGAGCGCCGCGGGCGTCACGCGG
>JBBIOF010000600.1:0-2087 GCA_037443505.1 Candidatus Rokuibacteriota bacterium | reverse complement strand
GCTTCGGCCCGGGGGGGGCGAGGTCGGGGGGGGGCGGGCGCGCCGCGCTCCGGGGCCCGGCCCGGGCCGACCTCCTGGCCGGGGCCGCGGCCGGGCCGCTCACCACCGAGCTGGAGCTGCCGGCTGCGGGCGACCGGCGCTTCCCGGCCCGGGTCCACGCCGTCCCGCTCGTGAACGAGGCCGGGACGCTGCTGGCCTCGGTCGTCATCGCGCACGACCTGACGGCCGAGCGGCAGGAGGCGGAGCTGGGGCGGCAGCTCGCGCAGGCCGAGAAGCTGGCGGCGGTCGGGCGGCTGGCCGCCGGCGTGGCGCACGAGCTGAACAACCCCCTGGGCAACGTGCTGCTCTACTCCAAGCTCCTCCTGGAGGACGCCGGAGACCCCGCCCTGCGGGAGGCCAACGTCCGCCGCATCGCGGACAATGCTCTCCGGTGCAAGGCCATCGTGCGAGCGCTCCTCGACTACGCCCGGCAGTCCCCGGTGGAGATGGACTGGGCGGACCTGAACCACCTGGTGGAGGGAGCCGTGGGGCTGGTGGCCGGCGAGCTGGGCCTCCGCCGCGTGGCGTGCGAGCTCCGCCTCGCGGAGGACCTGCCGAAGGTGCGGTGCGACGGCCGGCAGGTGCAGCAGGTGCTGGTGAACCTCATCCAGAACGGCCTTGAGGCCACGGAGGCGGGCGGGCGCGTGACGGTCTTCACGGAGCGCGTGGACGGGGACGGGGTGGTGGTGGGCGTGCGCGACGAGGGCCGGGGGGTCGCGCCGCGCGCGCTGGAGCGGCTGTTCGAGCCGTTCAACACCACCAAGGAGCGGGGGATGGGGCTCGGGCTCTCCATCTGCTACGGCATCGTGGAGCGCCACCACGGCCGGATCTGGGTGGAGAGCCGCCCGGAGGGTCCGGAGCGGGGGAGCACCTTCTACGTGCGGCTCCCGCTGGACGGGGACGGCGGCGATGGGCGCTGAGAGCCCGCCCTTCGCCGGCCGCTCGGTCCTCCTGGTGGACGACGAGCGCGACGCCCTGGACGCCTGCCGGCAGGCGCTCCGGCGCGAGCGGTACGTGGTGGACACCGTGGACGACCCGGCTGCCGCGCTGGCCCGCCTCCGGGCGCGCGCGTACGACGCGGCGGTGGTGGACCTCAAGATGCCCGGCATGAGCGGGATCGAGCTGCTCCGCGCCATGCGGAGGATCGACCCGGACATCGCGGTCATCGTGGTGACCGGGTATGCCACCATCGAGAGCGCCGTGGAGGCCATGCGGGAGGGCGCCTCGGACTACCTGCCCAAGCCCTTCACCCCGGACGAGCTTCGCCTGGGCGTGCGCCGGGCGCTGGAGCGGCAGGAGCTGCTGGGCGAGAACCGCGACCTGCGCGAGCGGCTCGCCGCCCGCCGCGAGGCCCCGGCCATGGTGGGCGAGAGCGCGCGCCTGGCAGAGGTGCGCCGCCTCATCGAGCGCGTGGCGCCCACCGACGCCACGGTGCTCATCTCGGGGGAGACGGGCACGGGCAAGGAGCTGGTGGCCCGCGAGATCCACGCCCGGAGCCTGCGGGCCGCCCAGCCGTTCATCGCGGTGGACTGCGCCGCCATCCCGGCCGAGCTGCTGGAGAGCGAGCTGTTCGGCCACGAGCGGGGCGCCTTCACCGGCGCGGTCCGGCGCCGCCGGGGGAGCTTCGCCCTGGCCCACGGCGGCACGCTCTTCCTGGACGAGATCGGCACCATGGGGTTGGACCTGCAAGCCAAGCTGCTGCGCGTGCTCCAGGAGCGCGAGATCCAGCCCGTGGGGAGCGAGCGGAAGGTGGCCGTGGACGTGCGCGTGGTCGCCGCCACCAACCGCAACCTGCGGGAGGCTGTGCGGTCCGGCGGGTTCCGCGAGGACCTCTACTACCGCCTGAACGTGGTGCCGATCACGCTGCCGCCCCTCCGGGAGCGGCGCGAGGACGTCCCGCTGCTGGTCCGCCACTTCCTGGCGCGCCACCGGGACCGGCTCAACCGGCGGATCGACGACGTCAGCCCCGAGGCGATGCGCGTGCTGCAGGCCTACGCCTGGCCGGGCAACGTGCGGGAGCTGGAGAGCGCCATCGAGCGCGCCATGAC
>JBBIOF010000599.1:0-2088 GCA_037443505.1 Candidatus Rokuibacteriota bacterium | reverse complement strand
TCACGGGGGCCGGCGCCGCCCCGAGGCCGGAGGGCGGCGCCCACGCGCTGCAGGTGCTCGGCGACCACGCGGGCGATCAGTTCGTATCCACGGGCGTTGGGATGTCCGTCCGTCTGGAAGTACAGCCGCTCGCCCCGCCCGGCCGCGCGCCGGAGCGCGGGCGTCAGGTCCAGGTACGAGAGCGACAGCTCCTCGAGCCGCCGGTACACGTGCGCCAGCGGGTCCCCCTGCACCAGGCCCTTGACGGGCAGGTAGACGTACTCCTTGGTCGGCAGCAGGATCACGAGCAGGCGGCCGCCGTTGTCCGCCACCAGGCGGTGCAGCGTGACGAGCGCCCGGAAGACCTCCTCGAACTCTGGCCGCCCGGGCCTGGCCCGCTCGCGGACCTCCTCGAGGATCCGCGGGAAGAGCACGATGGGACCCGTTGCCGTCTGGTGCACGACCGGGTTGCCCCCGTACCGCTGGGCACGATCCGGATTCCGCAGGACCCAGAGCAGCGACAGGAGGTAGCTCGACTTGAGCCACTGCCTTCGGCGGCTCCGCGCATCGTCCTCGGTGACCCCGAAGTCCCGCCAGAGCAGGTAGTTGCCGTGCCCGCCCAGGGCCTGCCACTCGAGGTACCTGGCCGTGTCCCAGAAGTCGTTGCCCGGGAAGAAGCCGATCAGCACGAGCCGCGGGCGCAGTCCGGAGGCGAACGCGCGGTACACCTCGAGGTGCTGGAGCGGGCCCAGGCCGGGCAGGGCCAGGTTCACGACCACGGTGCCGGGCAGCCCGCGGGCGAGCAGGGCCACCCACGACCGATCGTCCGGAACGCCGAAGCCGAAGGTCACGGAGTCGCCGAGGACCACGATGTCCGCGCGGGCCGGCCACGGTCCCGCGTTGCGGAACCCGCGGGAATCGGTGCGGAAGCGGAACTCCGCGTCGTAGTGGCGCATGATGCTCTCGTAGTTCCGGGGATAGAGGAAGCCGATGGTCGGGTGCGGCCGGGTGCGAACGCTCGCCAGGTCCGCGAAGAGCCTCGCCCGGCGCTCGGCCTCGGGGGGCATGAGCCCCGGGACGAGGCGGAGCACCACCTCGGCCAGCGCCACCGCGGCGACCACCACGACGGCGACGGCGGCCGCCACCGCCGCCAGGCGCAGGAAGCGTCCCGGCCACGACCGGTTCCCGCGGCGGCGGGCCCGTCCGGACGTCCCGGGGTCCACGCTCGTCACTCCGCGACCCGGACGGCCGGCACCCGCACGCCCGCCTGGAGGATCCGGAGATCGGTCCGGCGAAGCTCGCCCACCACCACCAGCGCCCCGCCGTACAGGGCCAGGCAGCCGGCGTAGAAGGGGAGCAGGAGCGGGCCCGCGACGGTGAAGTGCGCCGCCACGGGCGCCAGCGCCAGCGTGGCCGCGCCCACCCGCAGGAGCCGGGCCCCGTACAGGAAGGCCCCGAACCGTCGGCGGACGAGGCCCCCGAGGGCGGCGGCGGCGAGCAGGGAGGCGAGCAGCTGCGACACGGCCGCGCCCAGCTCCGCGTACGCCGGCACCAGCAGCAGGTTGAACCCGACCCCCAGGGGCGCCACCAGGAGGAGCGCCGACGCCGCCGGCCACGTCCGGCCCGCGGCGTTGAGGGCGGCGCCGAACAGCGCGGTGAGGGCGAACAGGCCCCCGGAGGCGGCGAGCACCCCGAGGTACGCGCCGCCCCCGGCGTAGCGGTTCGAGAACAGCAGGGTCATCAGCTCGCTCCCCGTCAGGAAGGCCAGCAGGATGCCCGGCGGGACCAGGACGGAGAGGAACCTCACCGCGGCCTCCACGTAGCGGCGCGCCAGGCGGCCGTCGCCCTGGGCCAGCGCCCTGGAGAGCGAGGGCAGCAGCACGTCCGAGACGGCGAGCAGCACGAGGCTCGGCACGATCGCCACGGTGCGGGCCGCGGCGTACGTGCCCAGTCCGCGGGCCTGGCCGCTCCCCAGCGACGCCAGCAGCCAGAGATCGAGCTGCGCGATCATCTGCAGGGCCAGCATGTAGGCCCCGAACCGGGGGGCCAGCCGAACGAGCCGGGCCGCCGCGGGCCGGCGCCAGCGGCCGGTGCCGCGGAGGGTCCGGG
>JBBIOF010000598.1:0-2092 GCA_037443505.1 Candidatus Rokuibacteriota bacterium | reverse complement strand
GGGCGCCCGCCCGCGCCGCCACCCTGGCGGACGTCGCCGCCGCCGCCCACGCCGCCCGGATCCTGCCGGCCGGCATGGAGCCGGGACTGGAGGCGACGACGGTCTGGGATCCCGAGAACTTCACCTACCCCTCGGGCGCCCACGTCGCCATCGTGGAGGTCGATCCCGACACCGGCGCCGTGCGGCTGGAGCGGGTGGCGGCGGTGGACGACTGCGGGCGCGCCGTCAACCCCATGCTGGTGGAGGGCCAGGTCCAGGGTGGCCTCGCGCAGGGCATCGGCCAGGCGCTCGGCGAGCACATGGTCTACGACAGCAGCGGCCAGTGCCTGACGGCGTCGCTCATGGACTACGCCGCGCCCCGGGCGGACACCCTGCCGTCCTTCGACCTGGACCGCCTGGAGACGCCCACCCCGGTCAACCCGCTGGGCGCCAAGGGCTGCGGCGAGGCGGGCACCATCGGCGTCACGCCCGCGGTGGTGAACGCCGTCCTCGACGCCCTGGCGCCGCTGGGCGTCACGCACCTCGACATGCCGCTGACGCCCGCCCGGGTGTGGGCGGCGATCCACGGGAGGAGAACATGACGAGACGCCGCTTCGCACTGGTCCTGCTCCTGCCGCTCCTTCTGCTCGCCGCCGCGCCCGCCGCGGCCCAGGAGGCGATCCGGGTGGGCTTCCTCACCGTGCGCTCCGGCGCGCTGGCCGCCGGAGGCCGCCAGCTCGAGGAGGGCTTCCAGGTCTTCCTCAAGGAGCGCAACCACACGCTGGCCGGCCGGAAGGTCGAGGTCTTCTGGGCCGACACCGCCGGGCAGCCCGCGCTCACCAGGACCAAGACCCAGGAGCTGGTCGAGCGCAACCGGGTCCACGTCATCATCGGCCCGCTGGCGGCCTTCGAGGCCCTGGCCATCAACGACTACATCCGGCAGGTGGAGGTCCCCATCATCTCGTCCTCGGCGGCCGCCGAGGACCTCACGCAGCGCAAGCTCAACCCGTGGTTCGTGCGGGCGGTGGGCACCTCGGCGCAGGTGACCCACCCGCTGGGCGAGTACGCGGCCCGGGTGCTGCGCTACCGGCGGGTGGCCACCATCGCGGACGACTTCGCCTACGGCTACGAGGGCACCTCGGGCTTCCAGCGCGTGTTCGAGGACAACGGCGGCCGGGTCGTGCAGAAGCTCTGGCCGCCCCTGAACGTGGCCGACTACGGATCCTACATCGCCCAGATCAAGCCCGACGTGGACGCCGTCTACGCGGGCTTCGCGGGCGCCAACGGGCTCCGGTTCCTCAAGCAGTACGCGGAGTACGGGCTCAAGGGGAAGATCCCGGTGCTGGGCAACATGACGCTGGTGGACGAGGGGATCCTCAAGTCCATGGGCGACGAGGCGCTGGGCGTCGTCACGGGCGGCTGGTACACCGCGGGCAACGACACCCCGGCCAACCGGAAGTTCGTGGCCGCCGTCCGCGCCGAGTTCAAGGCCGATCCCGGCTACTACACGGCCGGTGCCTACACCGCCGGCCTCTTCCTGGAGGCGGCGCTGAAGGCCGTCCAGGGGAAGATCGAGGACCGGCAGGCCTTCATGAAGGCGCTGCGGGGCGTGCGCCTCACCGAAGGCCCCGTCGGGCCCATGCGCCTGGACGAGTACGGCAATCCGGTGATGAACGTCTACATCCGGAAGGTGGAGCGCAAGGACGGCCGCCTGGTCAACAGCGTGATCCACACCTACCCCGAGACCAGCCAGTTCTGGAAGTACGACCCGAAGGCGTTCCTGGCGGCTCCCGTGTACTCCCGGGACGTGCCTCCGGCGCGTCACATCGAGTAGCGGTCCGCGGGGAGAGGAGCGACCGCCCGGCGATGGCATTCTGGCTGATCCAGAGCCTCAACGGTCTGGCGCTGGGCGGTCTGCTCTTCCTCCTCTCCTCGGGCTTCTCCCTGATCTTCGGCCTCATGCGGGTGGCCAACCTCACCCACGGCGCCTACTTCATGCTGGGCGCCTACGTGGGGCTGTCGGCGCTGTGGGCCGGGTTCGGCTTCGCCGGGGCCGTCGCGGCCGGCGGGGCGGCGGTGGCGGTGGCGGGCGGCCTGGTGGAGCGCCTGCTCC
>JBBIOF010000597.1:0-2098 GCA_037443505.1 Candidatus Rokuibacteriota bacterium | reverse complement strand
CCCCCCCCCCCCCCCCCCCCCCCCCCCCCCCCCCCCCCCCGCTTTTTTTTTTAATGATACGGCGACCACCGAGATCTACTCGCAGGTCATCGGCATGAACGACTTCGCCTCGGCGGCGACCATGAGCGTCGTCCTGATCGTGCCGTGCCTGGCCGCCTACCTGGCCAACACCTACTGGGTGGGCTCGCGCTCGTACGTCACGGTGTCGGGGGCGGCCCGGACGGTGCTGCGGCCGACGCCGCCCGCCCTGCGGTGGCCGCTCCTGGCGGTGGCCGGCGGCGCCGCCCTCTTCATCGCCCTGGTCTACGGGCTCATTCCCGTGGGGTCCCTCGTCCGGCTGTGGGGCGCCGACTGGTCCCTCTCGCTCCACCACTACGCGTTCGAGTCCACCGCCGAGGGGGCGTGGCCGGTGTGGAACAGCGTCCGCCTGGCGCTCGCGGCCGGGGCGGCGGGCACGGTGGTCGCCCTCGGCATCGCGTGGATCGTGGAGCGCCGGCGGCCGCCGGGCGCGCGGGCCATCGAGTTCCTGAGCCTGCTGCCCGCCGCGCTGCCCGGCACGGTGGTCGGCGTCGGCTACGTCCTGGCCTTCAACGAGCCGCCGCTGCTGCTCACCGGGACCGCGTGGATCCTGGTGGCGAGCGTGGTCTTCTGGAAGCTGCCGGTGGCGGTCCTGGCGGGGATCAACGCGCTGAAGCAGATCGACCCCGCCATCGAGGAGGCGGCCGTGAGCCTGGGGGCTGGCAGCGTGCGCACCTTCGTCCGGGTGCTGCTGCCGCTGCTGCGCGGCACGGCCTTCTCCATCTTCGTCTACTTCTTCATCAACGGCATGGTCACCGTGAGCGCCGTCATCTTCCTGATCTCGCCGGGCCTCAACCTGGCATCGGTGGCCATCCTCGCCCAGGTGGAGAATGGCTACCCCGGCGTGGCCTGCGCGCTGGGGACGATCCTGCTGGCCATCGTGGTGGCCGCGGTGATCGCGCTCCGGCTCCTGGTGGGCAGCGAGCGCGTGGCGGTCCTCAAGCTCTGAGCGAAGGGAGGCGGGCGATGCCGCGATTCCTGGTCCTGACCCTGACGGCGCTCCTGGCCCTGCCCGCGTGGCCCGCCGCCGCGCCGGCGGCCGAGGAGAAGCTGGTGATCTACACGGCCTTCGAGGAGGACGAGCTGAAGGCCTTCTGGGAGCAGTTCCGCAGGGACCTGCCCGACCTGGCCGCCCGCGCCTCCTACATCCGCGGCTCCACCGGGCCCACCATGGCCCGGCTCGAGGCCGAGCGGGCCAACCCCCAGGCCGACGTGGTCTGGGGCGTGTTCAACGACTACCTGACCGGCGCCTGGAAGAAGGGGCTGCTGGAGCCCTACGCGGCGCGGGAGTCGGACGTGCTGCCGGCGCGGTTCAGGCACCCGGAGAACGCCTGGCAGGGCGTCACGCTGCTCACGGTCGCCTTCGCCGTCAACCAGCGGCGGGCGGCGGAGCTGAAGCTGCCCGTGCCGCGGTCGTGGGCCGACCTGATCGATCCCCGGTACCGCGGCCACATCGTGATGTCCAACCCGTCCACCTCCGGGACGGCCTACCTCCTGCTGGCCGCCCACGTGGCCCGGCTGGGCGAGGACCGGGCCTTCCAGTACTACCAGGCCCTGGACCGGAACCTCTCCCAGGTGACCAAGTCGGGCGGCGCGCCGGGGCGCATGGCGGCCTCCGGCGAGACCCCCATCGGCATCGCGCTGGCGTACGAGGTGGAGCGCGCCCGCAAGCAGGGCGCGCCCCTGGAGATCGTCTATCCGTCCGACGGGGTGGCCTGGACCTTCGAGGGCAACGCCCTGGTCAGGGGCGCCCGCAACCCCCGGAACGCCCGGCGGTTCCTCGACTGGGCGATGTCGAAGTCGGCCATGGCGGCGTACGCCGCCTGGCGGGGCACGGGCATCACCCGGCCGGACGTGCCGGTGACGGGCACGAAGATCTCGGACATGAAGCTGATCACCATCGACTTCGTCAGGGCGGCCGAGGACAAGGACCGGCTCGTCAGGAAGTGGCAGTCGATGTTCGCGCGCTAAAGAATCTCGTCTAATAGGGTTATGATCACGTTCACGTTAGAGCGTCAAG
>JBBIOF010000596.1:0-2111 GCA_037443505.1 Candidatus Rokuibacteriota bacterium | reverse complement strand
GACCACGGTCAGCGCGCCGCCCTCCCCTCCGGCCGCGGCCGCCCGCAGCACCGGCCGGCGCTCGGGGTCGGCGACCCCGGGCTCCCCGAACGCGGGCCGGGGCGCGACCACTCGCCGCCCGGCCTGGAACGCGACCTCGAACACCATCTCGAAGGGGATCAGCCGGCCGTCGGACGTCCCCAGCACCCAGCGGCCCGGTCCCGCCGGCCCGGCGGCCGTGATCCTCCCGCCGTCGAGACCAGGCACCTGGACCGGCGCCGGTGGGCCGCCGGCGCCGAGGCGGGCCAGCCGCAGCCACCCGTCGGCGGTCACGGTGAACGCCAGCTCGCGGTACTCGTCGGTGCCGAAGGCCGCGGGGACCGGCGGGGCGCCCGGCGGGAAGGCGGCGGCGGCGCCGGGCTCGGCGCCGGGGTCGCGGAAGAGCGGCAGGACCTCCGCGACGATGACCGCCAGGATGGCCAGGATGGCGGCGATGACCAGCACGCCGCCCACCGCGACCAGGCGCGAGGCCAGGCGGTCCAGCAGCCGGCGCCGGGCGGTGCGGGCGCCTCTCACAGGACCCTGTTCAGCTCTTCCTTCGCGATGGAGGCCGGGACCGGGAAGTAGCCGTCCTTGACCACGGCCTCCTGGCCCTCCCGCGAGAAGATCAGCCGCACGAACACGCGGACCAGCGGCTCCAGCGGCTTGCCGGGCGCCTTGTTGACGTAGACGTAGAGGAAGCGGGCCAGGGGGTAGGTGCCGCTGTAGGCGTTGTCGGCGGTGGCCTCCACGCAGCGGCCGCCCTCCCGCTCGGTGAGCGGAACCGCGCGGACCCCGGCCGTGGCGTACCCGATGCCGCTGTAGCCGATGGCGTACCGGTCCACGGTGACCCCCTGCACCACGGAGGCCGACCCGGGCTGCTCCTTCACCTGGTCCTTGAAGTCCCCGTTCTTCAGCACGTGCTCCTTGAAGAAGCCGTAGGTGCCGGAGGCCGAGTTCCGGCCGTAGAGGCTGATGGGCCTGCCCGCCCACTCGCCGGTCAGCCCCAGCTGGCCCCACGTGCGGATCTCCTCCCGGCCGCCCTGCCGGCGCGTCTTGGAGAAGATGGCGTCCACCTGGGCGATGCTCAGGCACTTCACCGGGTTGTCCTTGTTGACGAAGACGGCCAGGGCGTCCACCGACGTCCTGAGGGCCGTGGGCTTGTAGCCGTACTTCTTCTCGAACTGGTCGATCTCGGTCCCCTTCATGGCTCGCGACATGGGCCCGAGCTGCGCGGTGCCGGCGATGAGCGCGGGCGGGGCGGTCGAGGACCCCTTGCCCTCGATCTGGACCTTCGCGCTGGGGTAGTACCGGCTGTAGAGCTCCGCCCAGTAGGTCATGAGGTTGTTGAGCGTGTCGGAGCCCACGCTCGAGACGCTGCCGCTCACGCCGCTGACGGCCCGGTACGGCGCCAGCGCCGGATCCACCTTCACCTCTGCACCGCCGGCGCCGGTCGCCAGGACGACGGCGGCGAGCGCACCCAGGAGCACCTTGCCCGGCTTCATGCGAGACCTCCCCCTTCCGGAACGTTCACCCCACCGTGTTGCGTGGCCATGACCATCCTGTTACTGGCGTGTTAACGGGACTCCCCTCCGGCTCCCGGAAGCGGTAGCGGGCGCCGCCCGGTGCCGGGGGCCCTGCGCGGCGTGCCGTGCGACCTCGCCCGCTCTCATCGCCCCGCAGAGTGCCGGGCGGGCGTCACGGGACGATGACGGGGGTGTTAAATCCTCGGGACCTGGGGAGGCGGCCCCGCACGGCCGGGGCAGCGGGCGCTACGGCCCGGACGCGAGCCACTCCCGCAGGCGCGCGGCGATCTCGTCGCGCACGCGGCGGAAGACGCGCAGCCGCTCCTCCTCGCCGCCCGCGGCCCCCGACGGGTCCTCGAACCCCCAGTGCAGGCGCACGGCGGGCCCCGGGAAGACGGGGCAGCGCTCGGCGGCGCCGTCGCAGACGGTGATGACGTAGTCCCACGGGCGGTCCAGGACGGCGTCGAGGCGCTTCGACGCGTGGCCGGAGATGTCCACGCCCACCTCGGCCATGGCGCGGACGGCCAGGGGATGAACCCGGGTCGCCTCGATCCCGGCGCTGGCCGC
>JBBIOF010000595.1:0-2111 GCA_037443505.1 Candidatus Rokuibacteriota bacterium | reverse complement strand
TTAGCCGGCTCGGCAGCCAGGAGGAACGTCCCATGTCCCGGCGCTACATCGACCTCTCCGTGACCGTGGACGACCGGACCATGAGCCCGCCCTCGACCAGCATGCGCCTGGAGATGACGCCCCACCGGCGCGGCCCGGGCTTCTGGCAGGTCACCAGCGTGCGCCAGAGCCTCCACACCGGCGCCCACATCGACTCGCCGCTGCACGTCTACCGCGACGGGATCACCACCGCCGAGATCTCGCTGGACCAGGTCATGGGCGAGGCCGTCGTGGTGGACCTCTCCTTCGCCGGGCCCAACCACGCGGTCACCATCGACGACCTCCGCCGGGGCGGCGCCGACGACGTGCGGAAGGGCGACATCGTGCTGCTGCGCACGGACTGGACCGACCGGATGTACGGGAAGTGGCCCGACTTCTTCACGCAGTCACCCTACTTCCCGCCGGAGTCCGCCGAGTGGCTGGTGGCCCGGGGCCCCAAGGCCATCGGCTTCGACTTCTTCGAGGAGTACTGCGCTCGCCTGCCCGACTTCACCTCCGAGGACTTCCCCATGCACCGGGTGATCCTGGGGGCCGGAGTGGTGATCATGGAGGGCGTCACCAACCTCTCGGCACTGCCCCGGCGCCGCGTGGAGTTCGCCGCGCCCTTCTACAAGATCGCGGGGACCGAGGGCGCGCCCGCGCGCTTCTTCGCCGTGGTCTGATGGGCACGGGACGTCCCCACCTCTCGCACCGGGGAGCACGGCCATGATCAGCCTCGACCCGCGAGCCACCGCCGTCGTCGCCATCGACATGCACCGCGGCCACCTCGACCCCGCGGTGGCCACCCTGCCCCTGGCCGCGGAGCGGTGCGGCCCCGTCATCCGCCGGGCGGCCGCGCTGTTCGGCGAGGTCCGCGCGCTCGGCGTGCCGGTGGTCCACGTGGTGACCGAGTACCGCGACCCGGACGAGATCGCAGCCAATCCCTTCTGGAAGGCGATCCACGACGACCCCACCCGGGCCCGGCGGGGCATCCTCCGCCACAACCTGGCCGGGGCGCCGGGCACGGAGGTCATCCCGGAGCTTCACGACCCCCGCGACCCGGTGGTGCGCGGCAAGAAGCGGTACAGCGCCTTTCATGCCACGGACCTGGAGTTCCTGCTGCGCCACCGCCTGCGCGCCGACACCGTGATCCTGGCGGGCATCAACACCACCTCCTGCGTCCTGTGCACGGCCTTCGAGGCGACCAACCGGGACTTCCGCGTCGTCGTGGCCGCCGAGGCCGTGGACTCCATGGACGGCGAGGAGATGCACCGGTTCGCCCTGCGGCTGATGGCGGCGACCGTGGGCTGGACGCTCACCAGCGAGGAGATCCTGAAGGCGCTGCGGGGGTGAGGCCGGCGCCGGTCCGCCGCCCGCGTCAGGGCAGGGGCCGGCCCAGGCGCTCGAAGAGCTGCTGCGTCCTGTTGAGGGCGGTGGCCAGCTCCTCGCGGGTGACGCCCCGGTCCATCGCCTCCTTGAGGAAGCCCCACACCTTGTCGCCGACGAGCGCGGCCGCCTTGTGGTCGCCCTCGTCGGCCAGGCGCCGGATCAGGCCGCTGCGGGCCTCGACGATGGCCTCCAGCGCCCGGACCAGCGGTCCCCGCGTCTCCTCCTGGCGCTCGGGCCCCACGCCCTCGAAGCCGAGGGCGTGGAGCAGCGGCGGCAGCGCCTCCTCGTACATGCCGCCCTCCACGCGCCGGATGCCGAGCTTGGTGTAGCTCCACCAGAGCCGGCGCTCCAGCTCCTGCCGGCGCTTGGCGGGCAGCCCCTCGTCGGGGATGGTGGCCAGCAGCGTCTCGGCGCGCTCCAGGGTGGCGACCGCCTCCTCCTCCTTGCCCTCCTGCATCCGGCGGATGGCCTCGGCCGTGAGGTGGCCCACCTCGCCCCCGAACGTGGCTGCCAGCAGGTCGCGGAACGTCCCCCGCAGGTCGGGCGGGCACTCCTCGTCCGCCAGCGCCTCGCGCAGCAGGCGCCGTGCCAGGTGGAACTCCTGCCGCTGCACGAGGCCGCCGACCACCTCCTCGTAGGCGGGCCAGAGCGCGCGCCGCGCCCCGGCCGCGGCCTCGCGCAGCGCGGCGTCGTCGGGCACCGCG
>JBBIOF010000594.1:0-2112 GCA_037443505.1 Candidatus Rokuibacteriota bacterium | reverse complement strand
CGGCCCGGCGTCGATCCAGGGCCGGGCGAAGAACTCGCGCGCCGTCATGTCCTCGCCGACGCCCAGCTCGAGCACCTGGCCGGCCCGCGAGCCGGACCGGTAGACCGTGACGCCCTTGAGGCCCAGTCGCCACGCCTCCAGGTAGGCCTCCGCCACGTCGGCCGGCTCCGCCTCCTCGGGGAGGTTGATCGTCTTCGACACGGCGTTGTCCACGTGGCGCTGGAAGGCCTGCTGGATGGCGAGGTGCCCGCGCACGGGGACCTCGGTGGCCGTGACGAAGAGGCGGGCGACGTCCGGCGGGACGTCCGGCACGCCGCGCAGGGTGCCGGCGTCCAGGACCGCGTCCAGGATCCGCCCGGCGTCGAGCCCCCGCGCCTCCAGGTGGCGCAGGAACACGGGGTTGACCTCCACCAGCGGCTCGCCCCCCAGCGAGTGCCGCCGGCGGTAGGCCAGCGCGAAGAGCGGCTCGATCCCGCCGCTGGTGCCCGCGATGATGGCGAGCGTGCCGGTGGGCGCCACCGACAGCCGCGTGGCGTTCCGCAGCCGGTCGCCGGCCGCCGCGTGCACGCTGCGCTCCCAGTTGGGGAAGACCCCGCGCTCGGCCGCCAGCTCCCGCGAGGCCTCGCGGGCCTCGCGCGCCACGAACGCCATGACCCGGTCGCCCCACGCGGCGGCCTCCTCGGAGTCGTAGGGGACGCCCAGCAGGATGAGGAACTCGGCGAAGCCCATCACGCCCAGCCCGATCTTGCGGTTGGCCCGGGTGGCGGCGGCGATCTCGGGCAGCGGCTCGCGGGTGACCTCGATGACGTCGTCGAGGAACCGGACGCCCGCCCGGACGGCGCGGCGCAGGCGCTCCCAGTCCACCCCCGCCGCGGTGCCGTCCGCCCGCACCATGCGGGCCAGGTTCACGGAGCCCAGCACGCAGCTCTCCCACGGCAGCAGCGGGACCTCCCCGCATGGGTTGGTGGTCTCGATCCGGCCCAGCGCGGGCGTGGGGTTGCCCCGGTTGACGGCGTCGAGGTAGATCAGGCCGGGATCGCCCGTCTGCCAGGCGGCGCTCACGATGCGGTCGAAGACCTCGCGGGCGGACACGCGCCCGGCGGCGCGTCCGGTGCCCGGGTGGACCAGCTCGTACGAGCGCCCGGCGGCGGCGGCCTCCATGAAGGCGTCGGTCACGGCGACCGAGAGGTTGAAGTTCTGGAGCCCCCCGTCCCGCTTGGCGTCCACGAACTCCAGGACGTCGGGGTGGTCCACCCGCAGGACGCCCATGTTGGCCCCGCGGCGCCGGCCGCCCTGCTTGATGTGCTCGGTGGCCGCATCGTAGATGCGCATGAACGACACGGGGCCCGACGCCTGGCCGCCCGAGGAGGCGAGCAGGTCGCCGCGGGGCCTGAGCCGCGAGAAGGCGAAGCCGGTGCCGCCCCCCGAGCGCTGGATGAGCGCCATGGCCCTCAGCGCGTCGAAGATGGACTCCAGCGTGTCCTCCACGGGCAGCACGAAGCAGGCGGCCAGCTGTCCCAGCGGCGTGCCCGCGTTCATCAGCGTGGGGGAGTTGGGCAGGAAGTCGAGCGACGCGAGCAGGCTGTGGAAGGTCGCCTGCCACCGGTCGGCATCCTCCGCGGTACCCACCAGCAGCTCACCCTGGGCCACCGCGCGCGCCACCCTGTGGAACAGCTGGGCGGGCGTCTCGACCACGGCGCCCGTCGCGTCGCGGCGCAGGTACCGGGCCTCGAGGACGCGCCGCGCGCCGGGGCCGAGGTCCGCCATCGCCCTCAGGAGGCGGCCGCGAGCGTGCGGCTGCGCACGCGGGCCAGCGCCCGGAGGAAGCGGGCGGCCTCGCCCACACCCGCCCCGTCCGCCGCCACCAGCACGTCCTCGACCCTCACGTCCCCGCGGCGGACACGGTCGCCGGCCTCGAGCAGCGCATGCAGGGCCATGGGCAGGCCCGCCAGCTCCCGCAGGAGCCCGGCCCGGCGCCTCGTCTCCCTCGCGTGCTCCACCATCGCCGCCCCCCTGGCGTCCCGTCTCCGCTGGCGTCGAATGGCGGGGTGGTGCAAGCAAGGTGCCCCGGGCCCTTCGCCGGCCGCTGCCGGGAAATCGCAAGGTTGGCCG
>JBBIOF010000593.1:0-2119 GCA_037443505.1 Candidatus Rokuibacteriota bacterium | reverse complement strand
GCCGCGCTCCCGCCGCTCGAGCCGCCACCGGGGGTCGGGCGAGCGATCCGCCGGCGGGCCCGGTGGGAAGCGGCCCGCGAGGTCCTCACCTCGATCGACGCCTGGCAGCGCGGCGCCCTGGCCGGGGTGGCGGGCTTTGTCGCCTCCGTCGTGCTGTCGCTGCTCCTTCCCTACGAGGCGATGGTCGCCCTCTGCCAGCGCCTGGTGCCGGCCGTGCCGGCTCCCGCGGCCTCCCTGCTGGCGGGGCTGGTCTACGGGCTCCTGCCGATGCTCGCCGCGGCGATGCTGGAGCGCCGCGCGGCCGGTGTGCCGCGCGTGGTCGGGGGGCTGGAGGCCGTCCTGGTCTTCTTCGTGGTGCTGGTGCCCTACGTCCTGCTGCGCTGCGGCGACTTCCCGGCGCCCTTGCTGGCGGGATTCCTCGCCGGCATCCCACTCGGGGCCGTCGCCGGCGAGGTGGCCGGCCTCGGCCTCCGCCGGAGGCAGGTCGTCGCGTGAGGGATGCGGGCCTGCATGCAGATGATGAACCAGATGATGAGTGGGACGCCGGCGCCTCCCGCGCAGCCGGGGCCGGAGGGCCGGTGATGCGGCGGCGCGTGCCTTCGTCGTCCTGGCCATCTCGATCGACCAGGGCGACCCCGAGCGCGTGCGCGCTTTCGTCCGGGACCGCAAGCTGACGTACCCCGTCGCGCTCGATCCGACCCACGAGGTGGCCCGGAGCTTCGGCGTCACCGACCTGCCCGCCACCCTGCTCGTCGCCCCGGGCGGGCTCATCAAGGGCGTGACCTACGGGCCGAAGGAATGGGACGGCGCGGAAGCGCACGCGCTCATCGCTTCGCTGCTGCCGGCCAAGCGGGGGGCGGCCGCTCGATGAAGCCACGCCTGTTTGGCCTGGCCGCGGTGCTGGGGGCTCTCGGCGCCGGGTTCTGCTGCCTGGGGCCGCTCATCTTGTCGGCGCTCGGCGTCAGCACGGTCGTGAGCCTCACCGCGCTGAGCTGGATCGTCCCGTACCGCGACCTCTTCTTCGCCGTCACGGTCGTGACGCTGGGGCTGGCCTTCGTCAGCGTGATCGTCCGCCGGGGTCGCATCTCCCGCCTCGAGTGGGCGGTCCTCGGCGGCTCCACGGCGGCGGTCGTGGCCCTGCTGGCCTACACGGCGCGCGTCGAAGGGTTGCCGTGGCCATGGTGAGCCGGCTCGCCGGAGTGGCGGGAGCCCTCGGATCGCTGGTTGCGGCCGTGGCCAACCTGGGCTGCTGCGGCGTGGCGCTGGTAAGCCCGGCGGCGGCGCTCGGGGGGCCTGCCGGACTGCTGGCGCCGGTCGCGGCGCGGTGGGGGTACGAGGCACTCTACGCCTCGCTGGCGGTGACCCTCGTGGCCCTCGGCGTCAACGCCTGGCGGCGCGGCCGGGCGTATCCGCTGGTGATCGCTGTCGCCGGCAGCGCGGCGCTGCTGCTCGCCTTCCACGAGGCGTGGGAGGTCGAAGCCTTCGCGGTGCTGGTGGTGGGCGGGAGCCTGGCGCTCGTCGGCGGTGGCGTGGCGGACCTCCTGTCCGAGCGCAGCGCGGGAGGCCGGCGGCGCCCGGCGAGGGACCTGACGTGCGCTACCTGATGGCGGCGATCGCCATCGTGACCTGCCCGTGTCACCTGCCGATCCTCCTGGTCGTCCTGAGTGGCACGGCGCTCGGGGCCCTCGTGAGCGAGCACCAGGGGCTGGCCGCGATCGGCCTCACGGTGCTGTTCCTGGCGTCGGCCTGGGGTGCGGTCCACGTGTTCAGTCGCGCTGGGCGGAGCGACTCAGACCGTCCGGACGGGCGATGAAGCTCACGACGGCGCTGACCTTCCTGCTCGGCCTCGTGGCGGGCGGACTCCTGGTGACGGCCGCGCTCGGCGCCGGCGGTGGTCGGCCGCTCCTGTCGCTGTGTCCGCTCCCCGGAACGCCGGCGAATCGTCAAGAGCGGCCGACCGACGGGTGACGCCGCGGTGACCTCGCGAGGTCGCCCCACCGCGGCGACCTCACGCGCGGAAACGCGGAGGGCGAATGACGGCCCCCGGGTCGTCGTGTACTGGTCGAGTGGCTGAACGTCCTGTCACGCGGCGAAAGAGTTTCTTTCGGGGAAGGGGGGC
>JBBIOF010000592.1:0-2122 GCA_037443505.1 Candidatus Rokuibacteriota bacterium | reverse complement strand
GCCAAGGGCGAGATGCAGATCGGTCTGATCAGCCGACCGTTGACCGAAAAGGAACTTAAAGACGGTGGGGTGGTCGCGTTCGCCACGGCCAAGGACGTGCTGGGGATCATCGTGCACCCCGATAATCCGCTGGAGGCGCTGACGCTCGAGCGCATGCGGGCCACGCTGGCGCGCGCGTGCGCGAACCCCCGGTACGCCCGCCGCCTGGGCGGCGCCGCGCCCGGCGACCTGCGGCGCACGGACGACTGGCGACGCCTGCCCTTCCTCACCAAGGAGGAGCTGCGCGACGCCTACCCGTACGGGCTGGCCTGCGCCGGCGCGTCGGGCTACCGGCGCGTGCACATGTCGAGCGGGACCACCGGCAACCCCATCCTCAACCCGTACACCGCGGGCGACGTGGAGCAGTGGGGCGACGTGATGGCCCGGTGCTACGCGGCGGCCGGCGTCACCCGCGACGACGTCATCCAGGTCACGCCCTCCTTCGGCCTCTTCACCGGCGGCTTCGGGTTCCACTACGGCGCCGAGCGGCTGGGGGCCATGGTGATCCCCACCGGGGCCGGCCGGACCCTGCTGCAGCTCAAGCTCATGCGCGACCTCCGGGCCACGGCGGTGGCGGCCATCGCCACCTACCCGCTCCGGCTGATCGAGGTGGCGCGGGAGGAGGGCTTCGACCTCTCGGACCTGGCGCTCCGCGTGGGCATCTTCGGCTCCGAGATGTGGTCGGACGAGCTGCGCCGGCGCATCGAGCGCGAGCTCCGCATCGCCACCTTCGACATCATCGGCATGACCGAGACGGGCGGCCCGGGCATGGGCATCGACTGCGCCGCCCGGGCGGGGATCCACGTGTGGGAGGACCACTACCACGTGGAGGTCGTGGATCCCGCCACCGGCGCGCCGCTCCCCGACGGCGAGGAGGGCGAGCTGGTGGTCTCGACCCTGACCCGCGAGGGCCTGCCGCTGATTCGCTACCGCACCCGGGACCGCACGCGCGTCGTCTCCCGCGAGCCCTGCGCCTGCGGGCGCACGGCCCTCCGGGTGGACCGCCTGCGGGGGCGCACCGACGACATGGTCATCTTCAAGGGCGTGAACTTCTACCCGCAGCAGGTCGAGCAGGTGCTCCTCCGCCAGCCGGGGCTCGCCCACGAGTACCGGATCCTGCTGGAGGCCGACGGGGGCGGCGAGCGGATGACGATCCTGGTGGAGACGGAGCCCGGCTGCGACGCCTCGGTCGCGGCACGGGTCCGGCGCGAGCTGCACGACCTGCTGGGACTCTCGCCCGAGGTGCGCCTCTGCCGCTTCGGGGAGCTGGAGCGGCCGGTGGGCAAGACGGTGCGCGTGGTGGATCGGCGCGGGACGTGACGGCGCGATGAGCCTCCAGGCGCTGTTCGCCCCGCGGTCCGTGGCGGTGCTGGGCGTGTCGCGGTCTCCGGGGAAGCTCGGCCACCGGCTGCTCCAGAACGTGAAGGAGTCGGGCTTCGCGGGCGCCGTGTACCCCGTGAACCCGGGCGGCGAGCCCATCCTGGGCTTCCCGACCCTGCCCTCCGTGGAGGCACTGCCCGAGGGCGTGGACCTCGCGCTGGTGAGCCTCCCCGCGGCCGCGGTCCCGGCCGCCATCGAGGCGCTCGCGGCGCGGGGGGTCCGGGCCGCGGTCGTGCTGTCGTCCGGCTTCGGGGAGGTGGACGACGCGGGACGCGGGACGCAGGCCCGGCTGCTGGCCGTCGCACGGGCGGCCGGGCTGCGGCTCGTGGGCCCCAACTGCATGGGCGTGTACTCGGCGCCCGCGCGGCTCAACGGGACGTACTTCTGGGACCTGCCCCGCCGGCCCGGCGGCGTCGGCGTCGTCTCCCAGAGCGGCGCCTACGGCGGCCTCATCTTCCGCCACCTGGGCGGGCGCGGCCTCGGGGTCGCGCGCTTCCTGTCCATCGGCAACCAGGCGGACGTGGAGGTCGCCGAGGTGGTCGAGTACCTGGTGGACGATCCGGAGACGACGCTGGTCGCCTGCTTCGTCGAGGCGCTCCGGGACGGCCGGCGCTTCGTGGACGCGGCGCGGCGGGCCGCGGGCCGGAAGCCGGTGGTGGTGCTGAGGGGCGGCCGCTCGGACGCGGGGCGGCGGGCCGCCGGC
>JBBIOF010000591.1:0-2122 GCA_037443505.1 Candidatus Rokuibacteriota bacterium | reverse complement strand
GGCTTCGGCGGCGGGCGCCGGCGCGCCCACGGGAAGCTCGATCCGGAACCGCGCGCCCCGGCCGGGCCGTCCCTCCACCTCGATCCGGCCGCCGTGCGCCTCCACGATCCCCTTGCAGATGGACAGGCCCAGCCCCGTCCCCTGCCCCACGGGCTTGGTGGTGAAGAACGGCTCGAAGATGCGCCGCTCCACCTCGGGCGGGATGCCGGGCCCCGAGTCCAGCACCTCCAGGCGCACCGCGCCCGCCCCGGCCAGGAACCGCGTGGTCACCGTGAGCCGCCGGGGCTCCACGCTCTGCCGCGCGGCGTGGTGGGCGTTGGTCAGCAGGTTGAGGACGACCTGCTGGAGCTGGTGGCTGTCGGCCCAGAGCACCGGCACGTCGGAGGCGAGGTCGAGCGTCACCACCACGCCGTCCACCCTGAGGGGGTAGGCCAGCAGCTCGGCCGTGTCGCGGACGGTGTGGTTGAGGTCCACCCGCTCCCGCCGGGCGGGGTGCTGCCGCGCCAGCGCCAGGAAGTTCTTCACGATGCGGGCGCAGCGCCGCGCGGCCTGCTCGATCTTCTCGGCGCGGGATGCCGCCTCGCCGCTCCGCCGCAGCAGCTCGGTGTGGCCGATGACCACCGAGAGCGGGTTGTTCAGCTCGTGCGCCACGCCCGCCAGCAGCTCCCCCATGGCCGCCAGCTTCTCGCTCTGGCCCAGGTGCGCCCGCAGGCGCGCCTGCTCCTCCTCCGCCCGCCTCCGCTCCGTGACGTCGCGGGAGTTGACGATGATCCCGCCGACCGCCGGGTGGTGGAGCAGGTTGCTGGCGATGGTCTCCAGCACCAGGTAGCCGCCGCCGGCCTGCCGGACCCGGTACTCGGCCGAGGCCACGGCCCCGGGCGCGCCCCGGAGGGCCAGCGCCTCCGTGCGCACGTCCGCCACGTCGTCGGGGTGGACGAACTGGAAGACGTCGCGCCCGAGCAGGTCGGCGGGACGGTAGCCGAGCACCCGCTCGAACGAGGGGCTCGCGTACTGGAAGGTCCAGTCGGCGCCCAGGACGGCGACCATGTCCAGCGCGTTCTCGATGAGGGCCCGGTACTTCTCCTCGCTCCGCCGCAGCGCCTCGGCGGCCCGCCGGCGCTCGGTGACGTCCTGCTTGATGGCCACGAAGTGCGTGACCGCCCCGCCGGGGGCCATGACAGGCGTGATCGTCTGCTCCTCGTCGTACAGCGTGCCGTCCCGCCGCCGGTTGGTCATCTCCCCCCGCCAGGTACGGCCGGCCAGGATGGTCCGCCAGACCTGCTGGTAGAAGTCCGGCGGGTGCCGGCCCGACTTCAGGATGCGCGGCGTCCGGCCCACCGCCTCGTCCCGCGCCCAGCCCGTCATGCGGGTGAACGCGGCGTTCACCCACTCGATGCGCCCCGCGCGGTCGGTGATGACGATCCCGTCGGCCGCCACCTCGGCCGCCGCCGACAGCAGGCGCCGCTGCTCGTCAGCCCGGTGGCGCTCGGTCACGTCGGTGGCCTCGACCAGGCGCGCCGTGGGCCCCCAGAAGGGCACGGCGTGCGAGCGGACTTCCACGTCGATCACCGCCCCGTCCCGGCGCCGGTGCCGCCAGACGCCCTGGTGCGGCTCGCCGCTGCGCTGCGGCACGCTGTCGAGGATCACCCGGACGTCCTCGGGCGGCCTGATGTCCAGGATCGTCATCCGGAGGAACTCGTCGCGCGTGTAGCCGTACTGGCGCACGGCCGCGTCGTTGACGGCCACGAACGCCAGGGTCTCGACGTCGTAGATCCACATGGGCCGGAGGGCCTGCTCGAAGAGCCGCCGGTAGCGGCTCTCCGACTCGGCGAGCGTCTCCTCCGCCCACCGGCGCCCGGCCTCCGCCCGGAGCGCCGACACGGCGTGCGCGAGGTCGCCGGCCAGGTCCTCCAGGAGCGCCGTGGCGCGGGCGTCGAGGCCCTCCGTCGCCCCCGGGGCCACCGCGAGGACGCCGAGGGAGCGCTCGGCGTCCGTCATGGGGAACGCCGCCACGTCGGCGGCGACCACCGGCGCCCCCGACCGGATCGCCGCGCGGGGCGCGTCGCTCGAGGGCAGGCCGTCGCGGTCGGTCCCCGCGACCGCGACGACCCGCAGGGTTCCC
>JBBIOF010000590.1:0-2124 GCA_037443505.1 Candidatus Rokuibacteriota bacterium | reverse complement strand
TGGCCGCCGCCGGCTGGGACGCCTACGTGGCGGAGGCCGAGGGCGCGGGGGCCCGCTGGCGCGTGCGCGTGGGCTCCTACGCGAGCCGGGAGGAGGCGCGCCAGGCGGCCCGGCGGCTGCAGGCGGAGCGACAGATCTCCGGCTATGTCACCCTCCGCTAGCGACGTCCCCGGCGTGGGGCGGATCCTCATCACCGAGGAGGAGCTCCGCGCCCGCGTGGCGGAGCTGGGGCAGGCGATCGCCCGCGACTACGCGGGGCGCAACCCGGTGCTGGTGTGCGTGCTCAAGGGCGCCGTGGTCTTCCTGGCCGACCTGATCCGCGTCACGCCCATCGAGCTCACGACCGACTTCATCGGGCTGTCCAGCTACGGCGCGGGCACGCGCTCGTCGGGGATCGTCAAGATCTCGTCCGACCTCTCCATCCCCATCGTCGACCGCGACGTGATCATCGTGGAGGACATCATCGACTCCGGGCGGACGGTGTCGTACCTCAAGCGGAACTTCGAGACCCGGCACCCGCGCAGCGTCCGCCTCTGCGCGCTCCTGGACAAGATCGAGCGGCGGGAGGTGGAGGTGGACGTGGACTACCTCGGGTTCACCATCCCCAACGTCTTCGTGGTGGGCTACGGCCTGGACCTCGGGGGCATCTACCGCAACCTCCCGTACATCGCCGCCGTCGACGAGGCCTGAGCCGCCGCGCCGCGTCATGGCACGGCGGGTGCTATAATCGTCGTCGGATGAATCAGGTCTACAAGAACCTCGCCCTCTGGATGGTGATCGGCCTCATCGTCATCCTCCTGTTCACGGTGTTCCAGGGGGCGCAGCAGGGCGGGCAGGAGCAGCCGAACTTCTCGGAATTCCTGCGCGCGGTGGAGCAGGGCCGGGTGGACTCCGTGGTCATCCGGGGCAACCTGGTCAGCTACACCCTCAAGGACAGCACCCAGACCCACCGCACCTACATCGTGGACTACCCGGACCTGATCAAGATGCTCCGGGAGCGGGGGGTGCGGATCGCGGTGAAGCCGCCGGACTCCAACCCCTGGTACGCCATCTTCCTGCAGTGGGTGCCCATGCTGCTCTTCATCGGCGTCTGGATCTTCTTCATGCGCCAGATGCAGGGCGGGGGCGCCAAGGCGCTCAGCTTCGGCAAGGCCCGCGCGCGCCTGATCTCCGAGAAGCAGAACAAGGTCACGTTCCAGGACGTGGCGGGCGTGGACGAGGCCAAGGAGGAGCTGCGGGAGATCATCGACTTCCTGAAGGACCCGCAGAAGTTCCAGAAGCTCGGAGGCAAGATCCCCAAGGGCGTGCTGCTCGTGGGCCCGCCCGGCACCGGCAAGACGCTCCTGGCCAAGGCCATCGCGGGCGAGGCCAACGTCCCCTTCTTCTCCATCTCGGGCTCGGACTTCGTGGAGATGTTCGTGGGGGTGGGCGCCTCGCGCGTGCGCGACCTGTTCGAGCAGGGCAAGAAGCACGCCCCCTGCATCATCTTCATGGACGAGATCGACGCGGTGGGCCGCCACCGCGGCGCCGGCCTGGGCGGCGGGCACGACGAGCGCGAGCAGACGCTGAACCAGCTCCTGGTGGAGATGGACGGCTTCGAGACCAACGAGGGCGTCATCCTCATCGCCGCCACCAACCGCCCGGACGTCCTGGACCCGGCCCTGCTCCGTCCCGGGCGCTTCGACCGGCAGGTGGTGGTGCCGCGCCCGGACGTCAAGGGGCGCGAGGAGATCCTCCGGGTGCACGCGCGCCGGATCCCCCTGGCGCCCGACGTGGACCTCAAGGTCCTGGCCCGCGGCACGCCCGGCTTCTCGGGGGCCGACCTCGCCAACCTGGTGAACGAGGCGGCGCTGCTGGCCGCCCGCCAGAACAAGAAGTTCGTGGAGATGCTCGACTTCGAGAACGCCAAGGACAAGGTCCTGATGGGCGTCGAGCGGCGCTCCATGATCATCAGCGACGTGGAGAAGCGGACCATCGCCTACCACGAGGCGGGCCACACGCTGGTGGCGGACTTCCTGCCGGGCACCGACCCCGTGCACAAGGTGACCATCATCCCGCGGGGCCGCGCGCTGGGCCTCACCCAGCAGCTGCCGCTGGACGACAAGTACAACTACTCCAAGGAGT
>JBBIOF010000589.1:0-2125 GCA_037443505.1 Candidatus Rokuibacteriota bacterium | reverse complement strand
AGGTCGTGACCCGGATGTAGCCCACGTCCCCGCCCTCCGCGCTCCAGCGCACGGGCGAGATCGTGATCACCGCTCGCGCCATGCTCACGTCGATCGGCTGGTCCTCGCCCGGCCGGCGCAGCGCGCCGTGGTCCCGGGCCGCGGGCGGTCCCAGGGAGGGCAGCAGGCGCGGCCAGGAGCGGCCGGCGACCATCCCCAGCCCGAACGTCGTGCCCAGCACGCCGACGCAGCCCAGGAGGAGCAGGAACGTGGCGGCCCGGCTCGACCGCGGCTGGCGCCGGCTCACATGCTCTCCGGCGCGCTCACGCCCAGGAGGTCGAGCCCGTTGGCGATCACCTGCCCCACGGCGGTGGCGAGGGCCAGCCGGGCCAGCATGACCCGCCGGTCGGGCTGGATCACCCGGTGCGCCCTGTAGTACGGGTGGAAGAGACCCGCCAGCTCGCCCAGCCAGTACGCGATGCGGTGGGGCTCGAGCGCGCGGGCCGCGCCGGCCACCAGGTCCGGGTACTGCACCAGGCGCTTCATCAGCGCCAGCTCCTCCGGCAGGGTGAGCGCGCCCAGGTCCACCTCCGTCCACGGCGGGACGTCGATCCCCTGCTCGGCCACCTGCTTCCAGATGGACCGGATGCGGGCGTGCGCGTACTGCACGTAGTAGACGGGATTCTCCGCGGACTGCCGGGTGGCCACGGCCAGGTCGAACTCGAGCGGGCTGTCGTGGCGGCGCGTGAGGAAGGTGAAGCGGGCGGCGTCACGGCCGACCTCCTCCAGCAGCTCCTCCATCAGCACGAACTCGCCCCGCCGCTTGGACATGCGGACCGGCTGCCCCTCGCGGAGCAGCGTCACGAGCTGGATGATCAGCACGTCGAAGGTGTGCCGCGGGTGCCCCAGGGCCTCCATGGCGGCCCGCAGCCGGGGCACGTAGCCGTGGTGGTCGGGCCCGAAGAGGTCGATGACCCGGCTGCTCCCCGCGAACTTCACGTAGTGGTGGTTGGCCACGTCCACGGCGAAGTACGTGAGCTCGCCGCTGGACCGGCGGAGCACCCGCTCCTTGTCGTCGCCGAACTCCGGCGACCGGAACCAGAGCGCGCCCTCGTACTCGGCGGTGAGGCCGCGGGCGGCCAGCTCGGCCAGCGCGCGCTCCGGCAGCCCGCGGTCGCGGACGTCGCGCTGCTCGGAGGTCCAGGCGTCGAACTCCACGCCGTAGTCGCGGAGGACCTTGCGGTGGGCCTCCACCATGCGCGCCACTGCCCAGCGGCCGAAGTGCTCGAGCCGGACGGCCTCCGGCACCGCCGCGGGCACCGCCCCGCCCTCCCGCACGTAGTCCTGCGCGAGGTCGACCAGGTACTCGCCCGGATACCCGCTCTCGGGCAGGGACGCGTTCTCGCCCAGCGCCTGGCGCACGCGCGCCTCGAAGGAGCGCGCCAGGGCCTCGAACTGGTTGCCCGCGTCGTTGACGTAGTACTCGGTGACGACCCGGGCGCCCTGGGCGCGCAGGACGCGGGCCAGCGCGTCGCCGACCGCGGCCGCACGGGCGTTGACGATGACCAGGGGGCCGGTGGGGTTCGCCGAGACGAACTCGAGGCGGATGCTCTGGCCCTCGTGGGTCCGGCCGCGGCCGTACGCGGCGCCGGCGGCCAGGATCTCGCGCAGCGCCGACGCGCACCAGGCGGGGCTCAGGAAGACGTTGAGGAAGCCGGGGCCCGCGACCTCGACGCGCTCCACCTCGGCCATGGGCGGGAAGTTGGCGGCCACCTGCTCGGCGACCTGCCGCGGCGGGCGCCGGGCCGCGCGCGCCAGCGTCATGGCGACGTTGGTGGCGTAGTCGCCGTGCTCCCCCTGGCGCGGCACCTCCCAGAGGCAGCCCTCGGGTGCCGGCATTCCCGCCTTCTGGAGCGCGGTGAGCACCCCCTCGGTCAGCCGCTCCGTCACGCTCTGGGACATGGCTCGATCCTGCGAACGAAAAATCGCCGCGCGGCGGCGGCGATCACGCCCATCATACATACCCACGCGCGGCGGGCGGGCGAAGAAAAAGCGGGCGCGCCGACGAGCGGAGCCAGCTTCCGCCCCGGCGCGCGCGGCGCTCCGCGCTTCGGCGCGACGGCGCTCGGCGACGTCCGGTCGGGGC
>JBBIOF010000588.1:0-2126 GCA_037443505.1 Candidatus Rokuibacteriota bacterium | reverse complement strand
CGCGGCGGCCCCGGCCGCGGCCGGGGCCCCCGCCGCCGCCGCCGCGTGCCTCGGCTGCCACCAGACCATGGGCAGGGAGCGGTACGTGCACGGGCCCGTGGCGGCGGGGGCCTGCACGGCCTGCCACCTCCCGAAGCCCGGCGTCCAGCACCGGGGCAAGCCCGGCAAGGAGGGCGACAGCGACTTCGAGATGAAGGCGGCCGGTGCCGACCTCTGCTACACCTGCCACGAAAGGAAGAACACGATGCCGGTGGTGCACGGGCCCATCCAGTGGGGCCAGTGCTCCTTCTGCCACGACCCGCACCAGTCGCCCAACCCGTTCCGGCTCAAGCAGGCGCCGGTGAGCAAGCTCTGCTTCACCTGCCACAAGAACGACAAGACCGTGGAGAAGGAGGTGCACGGGCCGCTGGGGCAGGGGGAGTGCACCGCCTGCCACGACCCGCACCAGGGGACCCGGCGCTTCCGGCTGGTGAAGGAGGGGCCGGAGCTCTGCTACACCTGCCACGCCGAGAAGCGGGCGGAGTTCGGGCCGAAGCGCTTCGGGCACGTCCCGGCCCGGCTGGACTGCTCCAACTGCCACGACCCGCACAACTCGCCCAACGGCTACCGCGTGCAGCGGCCCGTGCCCGACCTCTGCTTCGGCTGCCATCCCGACAAGAAGCGGCAGGTCGCGACGGCGCGCACCGACCACGAGGCCGTGAAGATCCAGCGGAAGTGCCTGAACTGCCACGACCCGCACTTCACCGACTACCCGCGGCAGCTCCAGGACACGCCCATGCGGCTCTGCTTCCGCTGCCACGACCGCGAGCAGAAGGCGACGGACGGCAAGATGCTGACGAACATGAAGGCGCTGCTGGAGGAGTTCCGGGACTGGCACGGCCCCATCCGCCAGCAGGACTGCGCGGCCTGCCACGACCCGCACGGCACCGACAACTTCCGCATCCTGCGCAAGGGCTATCCCCGCGAGTTCTACGCTCCGTTCAGGCCGGAGCAGTACGCGCTCTGCTTCGGCTGCCACGAGCCCACCCTGGTGCTCGAGCCGCAGACCACCACGCTCACCAACTTCCGCAACGGGTCGAAGAACCTCCACTTCGTGCACGTCAACAAGGCCGAGAAGGGACGGACGTGCCGGGCCTGCCACGAGGTGCACGCCTCGCACCGGCCCAAGCACATCCGCGAGGGGGTGCCCTTCGGGGGCTGGGAGGTCAAGACCAACTACGTCAAGTACGACCAGGGCGGCAAGTGCGCACCCGCCTGCCACGTCCCGCGGGGCTACAGCCGGCGCGAGACGGTGCGGAACCCCATCGACTACGAGAAGTTCCAGGCGAACTAGGAGGGCTGGATGACGCGCGCGTGGCTGGCGGCGGTCGCGCTGCTCGCGGGGCTGGGGGCGGGGTCCGCGCACGCCCTGGAGGGCCTGGCGCCGGGCATGAAAGCCCCGGCGCTCTCCCTCGAGGCCCTGGACGGTCGGCGGGTGGGCTTCGCCGACTTCCCCGGCGCGCGCGCCTTCCTGGTCGTGTTCTGGGCTGGCTGGAGCCAGAAGTCGCCGGAGGCGCTGGAGCGCGCCCAGAAGCTCCACGCCGACCTCGGCCCCCGCGGCCTGGTCGTCCTGGGCGTCAACGTGGAGAGCCCGTCGCTCACGGCCGACGAGGTGCGGGCGGTCGGGGCGCGGGCGAGGCAGCTCGGGCTGTCGTTCCCGGTCCTGCTCGACCGGGGCCTGGCGGCCTTCCACGCCTACGGGGTGGTGGCGGTGCCGTCGTCCGTCCTGGTCGGTGGCGACCTGACCGTCCTCGCGACCCTGGCCGCGTTCCCGATCGCCGGGCGGGAGGAGTTCTTCGACCAGGTGGAGGCGGCCGTGACCGGCCGACCGCCCTCGCGACCGGCGGCGCCCCGAGGCCCCCAGCCCGCCGTCCGCGCGGTGCGGTACTTCCACCTCGGGCGCGACCTCGCGGCGCGCGGGCAGGCGGAGCGGGCGGCCCTGACCCCCCAGAAGGCGGTGGAGGCGGACGCCTCGTTCGTGCTGCCGAGGATTCTCCTGGGCCAGCTCCTGCGCGAGCGCGCGCTGGCCGCGGACGAGGTCCAGACCGGCGCCGGCAGCGTCCCGACGCTGCGCCTCGGAGCGGCGG
>JBBIOF010000587.1:0-2150 GCA_037443505.1 Candidatus Rokuibacteriota bacterium | reverse complement strand
CGGGTGCCCGGCGGCGCCGCCGCGCGCCGTCGTCCCCTTCAGGGAGGGCATGCGTCCCGGGGCGCCGGGTGCCCGGGTACCCCATCATCGCCGAGATCTCGCTCGCCGCCTTCGTCACCTGCCTGACGTACTGGCTCTCCCGCGGGCCGGTGAACCGGTGCGCCGGTCCGAACACGTTCACGGAGGCGATCAGGGTGCCGTCGGCGCCGAACACCGGGGCCGCGACGCTGGCCGCCCCGGCGAACCGCTCGCCCACGGTCGACGCGTAGCCCCGGCGCCGGATGACCGCGAGATCGCGCTCGAGCCGGGCCCGGCTGGTGGTCGTGTGGGGAGTGAAGCGCGTCAGGGGGAGCCGCCGGAGCAGCGCCGCGCGCCGGTCGGGCGACAGGAACGCGAGGAGCACCTTTCCCCCCGCACCCGCGTGGAGCGGCATGCGCTCGCCCACGCGGACCACCGCGCGGATGCTCTGAGGGCCCTCGAGGCACTCGACACAGACGCGCTCGTGCCCGTCCTGGACGTAGAGGGTCGTGGTCTCGCCGGTGGCGTGCCGCAGGCGCTCGAGGACCGGCCGCGCCGTTGGGCGCAGGTCGAGGACGCCGGTGTAGAGGCCGGCCCAGCGCAGCACGCGCGGGCCGAGCATGTACGTGCGGTTGGCGCTGTTCTGGGTGAGGACGCCCGCGGAGGCGAGGGTGGCGAGGAGGCGCCCCGCCGTGCTGCTGGCGAGACCGAGGCGGCGGGCGACCTCGCGGACGCCCAGCTCCGGCCGCTCCGCCGAGAAGCAGTCCAGGATGCTGATCGCACGCACGACCGAGCGGTTGTCCTCTCGTGGCATGTCCACCCTTCCTCCGCCTGTCCAGCTATGTGGGACAGTGTCCCGATTATGGACCCTCCCCGCCAGTTTGCCTATTGACTTTGCCGCAGTGGGCCGCTAGCATCCGGGCCCGTGCTCGCTGGCATGCGCGTCCTCGACCTCACCTGGGTCCTCGGCGGTCCCTACGCCACGCTGCTGCTGGCCCAGCTGGGCGCGGACGTCATCAAGGTGGAGAGCCCCGCCGGGGACATGGCAAGGAGGATCCCGCCCCATTACGTCGAGGGAGAGTCCACCTTCTTCCTCTCCGTCAACCGCGGAAAGCGCAGCGTCGCGCTGGACCTGAAGCACGAGCGGGGGGCCGGGGTCTTCCGGGACCTGGTCCGCCACTCGGACGCAGTGGTCTACAACATGACGCCCAGCGCACCGCGGCGGCTCGGCATCGACCACGCGACTCTGAGCCGGTTGAACCCGAGGATCTGCGTCGGCGAGCTGATCGGCCTGCACGACGAGGGGGAGTACGCCGAGGTCCCCGCCTTCGACCTGGTGATCCAGGCGCTGGGCGGGGTCATGAGCATCACCGGGGAGGTGGATGGTGACCCCGTCCGCGTGGGCTACCAGATCGCCGACCTGGCCGGCGGCCTGTACCTCGCGCTGGGGACGGTGGCGGCGCTCGTCCGGGCGCTCCGCACGGGCCAGGGGCACCACGTGCAGGTCTCGCTGCTCGACTGCCAGATCGCCCTGCTCACCTGGCAGGCCCAGAACTACCTGGTGTCGGGCGAGGTGCCCCGGCGCCTCGGGTCGCGACACCCCATGATCGCCCCGAGCGACTGCTTCCAGGGCGCGGACGGGGCGCACTTCGTGGTGAGCCCGGCCGAGGTCTTCTGGAAGCCCTTCTGCCACAGCATCGGGCGGGCGGACCTGGTGGACGACCCCCGGTTCGCCACCGCGGCCAGCAGGATCGCCCACGTGCAGGAGCTGGCCGAGGAGCTGCAGGCGACGTTTCGTGCCCGGCCGGCGGCCGAGTGGGTCGGCCGGATGAGCCGCGACCGGATCCCTGCGGCGATGGTCAATTCCGTGGCGGAGGCGCTGGCGGAGCCGGTGGTCGGGTTGCGGAACATGGTGGAGACCGTGGTCGATCCCGCCAGCGGCCGCCCGGTAAGGTTCCTCGGCAACGCCTTCAAGTACGGCGGCGCGCGGCCGCTCGGCTATCCGCCCCGGGTCGGCGAGCACACGCGGGAGGTGCTGGGCGAGGTCTGCGGCTACGACGCGGGCACGATCGAGTCCCTCGCCCGCGAGGGCGCCGTCGTCGTGCCGGCGCCATGACGGCCCGGGGGCTCGG
>JBBIOF010000586.1:0-2151 GCA_037443505.1 Candidatus Rokuibacteriota bacterium | reverse complement strand
GGCCCCGTCCATCTGGCCGGCGGCGACGGCCCTGGGCGCGGGCGTGGCGGCCGCCGGCGCGCTGATCCACCCGGCGGTCGTGCTCCTGGGCGCGCTCCTGCTGGTCTACGGCGCCGCCCGCTTCGCCCTGGAGCACCACCGGAACCCGGCCCACGCACACCAGGTGGGGGTGCTGGGCGTCGATCACCGCAAGGTGGGCATGTGGACGTTCATCGGCTCCGAGTGCCTCTTCTTCGGCACCCTCATCGCCAGCTACCTGGCCTACCGCGGCCGGAGCGTCACCGGGCCGCTGCCGCACGAGGTCCTGAACATCCCGGTGACCACCGTGAGCACCTTCGACCTGCTGATGTCGAGCCTCCTCATGGTCCTGGCGCTGGCGGCCGTGCAGCGCGACGACCGCCGGCAGGCCCGCCTGTGGCTGGCCGGCACGGCGGGCTTCGGCCTGATCTTCCTGGGCTTCCAGGCCTACGAGTTCACCACCTTCGTTCACGAGGGCCTCACGCTCCAGCGGAACCTCTTCGGCTCCACGTTCTTCGTGCTCACCAGCTTCCACGGCGCCCACGTGGCGCTGGGCGTCGCCTGGCTGCTGTCGCTGCTGGTCCTCCACCTGCGGGGCCGGCTGGGCGTCCGCGACGCCGTGAAGGTGGAGATCGCGGGTCTCTACTGGCACTTCGTGGACATCGTGTGGATCGTGATCTTCACCCTGGTCTACCTGGTTCCGGCGTGAGCCCGTGAGCGCCCCGCACGGCCCGTCCGCCCACGCGTCGGTGGCCACGTACCTGAAGGTGGCGCTCATCCTCACCATCATCACGGCCCTGGAGGTGGGCGTCATCTACGTGCGGCGGCTCACGCCCATCCTGGTGCCGCTGCTGCTGGTGATGGCGGCCGCCAAGTTCTCCCTGGTGGTCCTCTTCTTCATGCACCTCCGGTACGATCCGCGCCCCCTGAGCACCCTGTTCGTGGGCCCGCTCGTCATCGCCCTGGGCCTGGCGGTGGCGCTCATGACCCTGGGGGGTGCCTTCCTGATCTTCGGCCGCTAATTCGCGATGCATCCCGAGGTCGTCCTCGGCGCCGCGCTGCTCGGGGTGGCGTATGCCGCCGGGGCCCGGCGGCGCGGGGAACCGCTGGCCTCGCTCCGCGCCGGCGTCTTCCTCGCGGGGCTCCTCGCGCTGCTGGCGGCCCTCACGGGGCCGATCCACGACCTGGCCGAGTCCGCCCTCTTCGCCGCCCACATGGTCCAGCACCTCCTCCTGACACTGGTGGTGGCTCCGTGCCTGCTGGGCGGGACGCCGCCGACGATGCTGGACGCCCTCCTGGCGCCCGTGCTGCGGCTGCCGGGGGCGGGACCGCTTCTCCGCGTGGCGACGCGCCCCGTGCCCGCGCTCGGCATGCACGCCGCGGCGCTGGTGGCCTGGCACCTGCCCGGCCCGTACGTCGCCGCCCTGGAGAGCGGGGCCTGGCACGTCGTGGAGCACGCGACGCTCACGGGCACCGCACTCCTCGCCTGGTGGCCGGTCCTGAGTCCCTCCCGCCGCCTGCCGGCCCTGCACTACGGGGCCCGCATCCTCTACCTCTTCGTGTTCGGCTTCCCCATGACCGTCGTGGCGGCCATGGTGACGGGAGCCGAGCGGGTGCTCTACGCCTTCTACGAGCGGGCTCCCCGGGTCACGGGGCTCAGCGCGCTGGAGGACCAGCGGCTCGGCGGGATCCTCATGTGGGTTCCCGCGGGACTGGTCCCGCTGGTCGTTTTCACGGTCGTCTTCTTCCGGTGGGCCGCGGCCGAGGAGGAGGACCGGGCCGGGTAGAATCGTCTCTCCTGGCACCCCCCTTGCAGCCGTGTCCCCCAGCCGCGCTGGACACGGCGGGGGAGGGCCAGACGTTGAGCGCAAGGGTCTCGAGCGGGACCGTCAGGGTGCAATTCGTGCCCGTCGGGCGGAACCGGCGGGAGTGGATGTGGAAGGCGCGCGACGAGCGGACCAACACCATCACCATTTCCGGTCAGCGCTTCGACACGCTGGGCGACGCCCAGCGCGACGCCCGGGAGCAGCTCGACGGGCCCGCCGACCGTCGCCCGGGCGGCGGCGACTCGCCGTTCGCGGCGTGAGCGGCGGGGGGCTCCGGGTGCCCCCCGCGTGCTCGAGCGAAGGGGGC
>JBBIOF010000585.1:0-2167 GCA_037443505.1 Candidatus Rokuibacteriota bacterium | reverse complement strand
TGGAACCCCGGCCCGCGGCGCGGCCGGCGGCCACGGGCCGTCCGGCCGCCGCCGGACGGGGCCTGCCCCCGTCTCACCCCATCAGGCGAGCGTGCGGATGGCGGCGTCCATGCGCGCCAGCCCCTCCCGGATCAGCTCCGCGCTGGTGGCGTACGACAGCCGCACGTGGGCGTCGGAGCCGAAGTCCACTCCGGGCACCACCGCCACCCGCGCGTGCTCCAGCAGGAACTCGGTCACGTCGGCCGAGCCGCCGAGCTTCTTGCCCGTGCTGGGCACGACCCGGCCGAAGAGCCCCGACACGTTGGCGAAGGCGTAGAACGCTCCCCGGGGCACGACGCAGCGGACACCGGGCAGCGCGTTGAGCCCGTCCACGACGAGGCGCCGCCGGCGGTCGAACTCCGCCGCCATCCTCGCCACGTCGTCCTGGGGGCCGGTCAGCGCCTCCACCGCCGCCCACTGGGCGATGGACGCGGGATTGGAGGTCACCTGGCTCTGCACGTCCGTCATGGCCCGGATGAGCCCGCGGGGGCCCGCCGCGTAGCCGATGCGCCACCCGGTCATCGCGTAGGCCTTGGAGCAGGTGTTGACCACCACGGTGCGCGCCTTCACGGCCGGGTCGAGCTGGGCGATGGACACGTGCCGGCCCTCGAAGGTGAGCGCCTCGTAGCACTCGTCGGACACCACCCAGAGCCCGCGCTCCAGGGCGAGCCGCGCCACCGCCTCCAGCGCGCCGCGCGAGAACACGGCCCCGGTGGGGTTGTTGGGGCTGTTGACCACGACGAGCTTGGTCCGCGGCGTGACCGCGGCCCGGAGGCGGTCGGGATCCAGGTCGAAGCCCGTGGCCTCCGAGGTCTCCACGGCCACGGGGACCGCGCCCACCAGCCGTACCTGCTCGGGGTAGGACACCCAGTACGGGCTCGGGACGAGGACCTCATCGCCCGGGTCGAGGAGGGCCAGGGCCAGGTTGTACAGCGTGTGCTTGGCGCCCACGGAGACCAGCACGTCGGCCGGCTCGTAGTCGAGCCCCTGGTCACGCTTGAACTTGGCGCAGACCGCGGCCCGCAGCTCCGGGATGCCACCGACCTCCGTGTACTTGGTGTGCCCGGCCTCCAGGGCCCGGACGGCGGCGGCCTTGATGCGGGCCGGGGTGTCGAAGTCCGGCTCGCCGGCTCCGAACGAGATGACATCCACGCCCCGGGCCCTGAGGGCCCGGGCCTTGGCCTGGACGGCCAGGGTGGACGAGGGGGCAAGGCTCTTCATCCGCTGCGCTAGCACCGCTGGGGACTCCTCCGGCTCAGGCCGGGCTCTTGGGTGGGAACTTCTCCGCCAGGCGCTTCTCCACGCCCGGTGGCACCAGCCCGGCCACGGCCGCGCCGAAGCTGGCGACCTCCTTGATGAGCCGCGACGAGATGTAGGTGTACTTCTCGTGCGGCATGAGGAACACCGTCTCGACCGTGCTGGACAGCTTCCGGTTCATGAGCGCCATCTGGAACTCGTACTCGAAGTCCGAGACGGCGCGGATGCCGCGCACGATGCAGTCGGCGCGCTCGCGGGCGACCAGGTCGATGAGCAGGCCGTCGAAGGCGACGATCCGGAAGTTGTTCCGGAGGTCGGTGGTGGCCTCGTCGATCATCTCGAGGCGCGTGGCCACGTCGAACAGGGGCTCCTTGGACGGGTTGGCGACGACGGCGACGATCAGCTCGTCGAAGATCCGGAGGCTGCGGCGGATGACGTCGAGGTGGCCATTGTGCACGGGATCGAACATGCCGGGGTAGACCGCGCGCTTGGCCACGTGACGACCTCTCACTCAGGCGAGCATCGAGACGGGGCATCGTACTCTCGCGCCCGGAAGAAAGTCAAGGTCGTCTCCCCGAACCGGCGCGTGCGATAGGCGGCCAGCGCGCCGACCTCCGCCGCCGGCGCGCGCTTCGTGAGGTGCTGGGCGACGACGATCGCGCCCGGGACCGCCACCCGGCCCGCCCCACGCGGGCCAGCGCGGCCGCCGTCAGCTCCGTCTCGTACGGGGGGTCGAGGAAGACGATGTCGAAGCGCGCGCCCTCCGCCTCCAGCTGCTCCAGCGCCCGCAGGGCGTCGAGCGCCAGCACGCGGACCCGCCCCCCAACGCCCAGGGCCTCCACTTTGCGCCGGAGCGCCGCGACCGCGCGCG
>JBBIOF010000584.1:0-2174 GCA_037443505.1 Candidatus Rokuibacteriota bacterium | reverse complement strand
GTCGGCCCAGGCCATCTCCCGGCGGTTCTCCGGCTGGACGCTGAGGGGGAGCACGGCCCCGTCCCCCGCCGACACGGCCAGGAGCTCGTCGTGCGGGACGAGCACGCCGGGCGGTGCCCCGCCGCCCGCCACGACCCTGGCCCGCCAGATGGTGAGCGCGCCGCGGGGCGTCGCGGTGAGGGCGCCGGGCCACGGGTTGCAGCCGCGGACCTGGTTGACGAGGTCGCGCGCCGGGCGGGCCCAGTCGATGTGGCCATCGGTCTTCTTGAGCCGCGGGGCCAGCGTCGCGTCCTCGTGTCGCTGGGGGCGCGGCGTCAGCTCGTCGAGCCGGGCGAGGGTCTCGATGAGCACCTCCGCTCCCACCACGGCCAGGCGCGCGGCCAGCTCGCCGGCCGTCTCCTCGGGGCCGATGGGCGTCGAGGCCGAGAGGAGGACGGGGCCCGTGTCCATGCCCTCGTCCATCTGGAAGGTGGTGATGCCCGTGACCGTCTCGCCCCGCATGATGGCCCAGGGGATCGGCGCGGCGCCCCGGTAGCGGGGAAGCAGCGAGGCGTGGACGTTGATGGAGCCGCGGGCGGGGGCGTCCAGGACCTCCCGGGGCAGGATCTGGCCGAAGGCGACCACCACGGCCACGTCGGCCCCGAGCTGCCGCAGCCGCTCGCCCCAGCCGGGATCGCGCAGCCGGGTGGGCTGGAGCACCGGCACCCCGGCCTCGAGCGCGCGCACCTTCACCGGCGGCGGCGTCAGCCGCTGGCCGCGGTGGGCGGGCCGGTCGGGCTGCGTGACCACGGTGACGACGCGATGGTGCCGCAGGAGCGCCTCCAGGGTGGGCAGGGCGAACTCCGGCGTGCCGTAGAAGAGGACGTTCAGCGTCGGTGGTCTTAGAGCGCGAAGGCGCGGTGCGCCGCCGCTTCGGGGAGGCCCTCTTTCCTGATCTTGCGCTTGATGCGGTCGCGGGTGACGGGGTCCAGGCGGTCGATGAAGAGGACGCCGTCCAGGTGGTCCATCTCGTGCTGCAGCACGCGGGCCAGGAGGCCGCGGCCCTCCAGGCGGACGGGGCGGCCCTCGAGGTCGCGCGCCTCCACCCGCACCCAGTCCGCGCGCGTGACCTGCGCAAAAACGCCAGGGATCGACAGGCACCCTTCCTCGGCGGTCGCCTGCCCGCCCTGGTCCACCAGGACGGGGTTCACCAGGGCCCGCACGCCCTGGCCGCCCTCGTCGCCCACCACGATCAGCCGCAGCGAGACGCCGACCTGGGGGGCCGCTAGGCCGATCCCCGCCTCGTCGTACATGGTGTCCACCATGTCCTCGACGAGCCTGCGGATCTCGGGCGTGATCTCGCCCACCGGCTCCGCCCGCCGCCGGAGCACGGGATCGCCGTACCTGCGAACCTTCAGAACGGCCATTCGACCGGATCGACCTCCACGTCTATGATACCGCGACTCCTGGACGGCTCGCCCTGGAGGTCGGCCAGGACCGCCCCGAGCAGGCCGGGTAGGTCCGGACCGCCCTTCACGACGACGCGCCGGCCGCGGCGGCGCCGGTCCGGGAGGGGCGGGTACGCGACGAGCGCCGGCACCTGCCGCAGGGCCTCCGCCAGTCGCGCGGCCACCCGGTCGGCCGCGTCGGCGTCCCGTCCGCCCACCGTCAGCACGGCGAGCCGCCGGAAGGGCGGGTAGCCCAGCTCCGCGCGGAACTTCAGCTCCGGCTCGTAGAACGCCCTGAGGTCTTGCCGGGCGGCGGCCCCCAGCGCGTAGTGCTCGGGGTTCTGCGACTGGACGATCACCGCGCCGTCCGGGCGCACGCGCTCGGCGGCCGCCCACAGGAGGGCGAAGGCCCGCTCGGCGGCACGGAAGTCCGGGAGCCCGAGAAGCTGGTCGGGTGACACGAAGCCGGCGAGCCCGAGCGAGCCCGGTCCGAAGAGCCTCAGCGCGCCCCGCGTGCCGACGACCACGTCGGCCGCCTGGGCCGCCGCCCGCTGCGCCTCGGCCCGCCGGCCACGCGTGGCCTCGGGGTCGTAGCGGGCAACCCGCGCCCTGGAGAAGCGGCGCCGGACCGCGTGCTCCACGCGCTCGGCGCCCCAGCCGAACGGGGCGAGTCGCCGGCCACGGCAACCGGGGCAGGTGTCAGGCAGCGGCACGCTCTCGCCGCAGATCCTGCAGGCGAGCGCCCGC
>JBBIOF010000583.1:0-2180 GCA_037443505.1 Candidatus Rokuibacteriota bacterium | reverse complement strand
TTCGATGCGCTGTGCCAGTCGGCGCAGGTCGACGCCCGCGCGGCCCGGGAGGCGGCGGACGGCGCGCGGCGGGGGGAGATCTTCGCCGCGGCGACCGCCTTCGCCCGCGACCTCATCAACGGGCCCGCCAACGAGGTCCACCCCACCCACCTGGCCGAGGTGGCCGCGCGGATCGCCCGCGAGGGGCGCCTCAAGGTGAAGGTCTACGGCCACGCCGAGTGCGAGAAGATGGGCATGGGCGCCTTCCTCGGCGTGGCGGCCGGGAGCCGGCAGCCGCCCCGGTTCATCCACCTCACGTGGACACCGCCCGGGCGGGCGCGCCGGCGGATCGCCCTGGTCGGCAAGGGCATCACCTTCGATGCCGGGGGGCTCGACCTCAAGACGGCCGAGGGCATGCTGCGCATGAAGGACGACATGTCGGGCGCCGCCGCCGTCCTGGCGGTGATGCGGGCCCTGCCGCAGCTCAGGCCGCCCGTGGAGGTGCACGGCCTGGTCGCCGCCGCGGAGAACATGCCCTCCGGCTCCGCCCTCCGCCCCGGCGACGTCCTGCGCGCGATGAACGGCACCACCATCGAGGTGGGCAATACCGACGCCGAGGGGCGGCTCACGCTGGCCGACGCCCTCTGCTACGCCACCAGCCGGGTGGAGGCGGACGAGATCGTGGACCTGGCCACGCTCACGGGCGCCTGCGTGGTGGCGCTGGGCCCCCTGTGCGCCGGGCTCCTGGCCAACGACCGGTCGCTGGCCGGCCGGCTGCTCGCGGCCGCCGAGGAGGCCGGCGAGCGCGTCTGGCAGCTCCCGCTGATCGACGAGTACCGCGAGAACCTGAGGAGCGACGTGGCCGACCTGAACAACGTGGGGCCGCGGGGCGGCGGCGCCATCACCGCGGCGCTGTTCCTCCGGGAGTTCGCGGGCTCCACGCCGTGGGCGCACCTGGACATCGCGGGGCCCGCCTTCACCGAGAAGGACCTGCCGCTCGGCCCCAGGGGCGGCACCGGCGTCGCGGTCCGCACGCTGCTGGCCTACCTGACGGGCTGATGGGCGGCGCCGTCGACCTCCACACCCACACCACGGCCTCCGACGGGACGCTGGCGCCGCGCGACCTGGTCCGGCTCGCCGTCCGGCACGGGGTCCGGGTGCTGGCGGTCACGGACCACGACTCCACCGGCGGCCTCGACGAGGCGCTGGACGAGGCGGCGCGGCACTCCCGGCTCACCGTGGTGCCCGGGATCGAGATCAACTGCGACGTGGAGCGCGCCGAGGTCCACGTCCTGGGCTATCTGGTGGACTGGCGGGCCCCGTGGTTCCAGCGGTTCCTCGAGGAGCAGCGGACGGAGCGCGTCGCCCGCGTGCACCGCATCGCCGAGCGGCTGGCCGAGCTGGGCCTGCCCGTCGATCCCGCCGAGGTGTTCGCGGTGGCGGGCGAGGGCGCGCCCGGGCGCCCGCACGTGGCGCAGGTGTTGGTGCAGCGCGGGTACGTGAGGTCCGTGCGCGAGGCATTCGACCGGTACCTCAGGTCCGACGGGCCCGCGAACGTTCCCCGTCGCCGGCTCACCCCCGCCGAGGCGGTCGCCGTCGTGCGCCGTGCGGGCGGCGTGCCCGTGCTCGCGCACCCCGGGCTCGCCGGCCGTGACGACCTGATCCCCGACCTGGTGCGCGCGGGCCTCATGGGCATCGAGGTCTACTACGCCGAGCACTCCGCGGCCCAGACGGCCGGCTACCGGGAGATATGCCGCAGCCTCGGCCTGGTGGCCACCGGAGGCTCCGACTACCACGGTCCCCGGAGCGGGCGCTCGAACCCGCCCGGCACGCCCGCGGTCCCGCTCAGCGCGTGGGAGGAGCTCCGGGCCAGGGCGGAGGCCGCCCGCGCCGCCGCGCCGCCGGCGTGAACGTCCAGGTCTTCGGCTTCAAGGACTGTCAGGACACGCGCAAGGCGCTCCGCTTCTTCGCCGAGCGCAGGATCCCGGTCCACTTCGTCGACCTGGCGGTGCGGCCGGCCGCGCGCGGCGAGCTGAGGCGCTTCCAGGAGCGGCTGGGCGCCGCCGCCCTGATCGACCGCGAGAGCCCCCGGTTCCGCGCGCTCGGCCTCCACGTGAGCGGGCTCAGCCCCGAGCGGCTGGTGGAGCGCGCGCTCGCCGAGCCCCGGCTCCTCCGGACGCCCCTCGTGCGGAGCGGCGCGC
>JBBIOF010000582.1:0-2200 GCA_037443505.1 Candidatus Rokuibacteriota bacterium | reverse complement strand
CTTCCCGCCGGAGCCCAACGGCTACCTGCACATCGGCCACGCCAAGGCCATCTGCCTCGACTTCGGCCTGGCGCAGGAGTTCGGCGGCCGCTGCCACCTGCGCTTCGACGACACCAACCCCACCAAGGAGAGCCAGGAGTACGTCGACGCCATCATGCGCGACGTCCGGTGGCTCGGCTTCGACTGGGGCCCGCACCTCCACTACGCCTCCGACTACTTCGACCAGCTCTACGACTGGGCGGTGCAGCTCATCAAGGCGGGCAAGGCCTACGTGGACGACCTCACGCCCGAGGAGATGGCCGAGTACCGGGGCACCCTGACCACGCCCGGCCGCGAGAGCCCGTACCGCCACCGCCCCGTGGAGGAGAACCTGGACCTCTTCGAGCGCATGCGCGCGGGCGAGTTCCCCGACGGCTCGAAGACCCTCAGGGCGAAGATCGACATGGCGGCGGGCAACATGAACCTGCGCGACCCCGTCATGTACCGCATCCGCCGGGCCACCCACCACCGCACGGGCGACCGGTGGTGCATCTACCCGATGTACGACTGGGCCCACGGCCAGTCCGACTCCATCGAGGGCGTGACCCACTCGCTCTGCACGCTGGAGTACGAGGACCACCGGCCGCTCTACGAGTGGTACCTGCAGGCGCTGGGCATCTACGCGCCGCGCCAGATCGAGTTCGCGCGCCTGAACCTCTCCCACACCGTGATGAGCAAGCGGAAGCTCCTCACCCTGGTGGAGGAGGGCGTCGTGGCGGGCTGGGACGACCCCCGCATGCCCACCCTGGCCGGCCTGCGCCGGCGGGGCTACACGCCCGAGTCCATCCGCGACTTCTGCGACCGCATCGGCGTCGCCAAGGCCGAGAACCTGGTGGACGTGGCCCTGCTGGAGCACTGCGTGCGGGAGGACCTGAACCGGCGCGCGCCCCGGCGCATGGCGGTGCTGCGACCGCTCCGCCTCGTCATCGAGAACTACCCCGCGGGGACGGTGGAGGAGGTCGAGGCCATCAACAACCCGGAGGATCCTGGAGCCGGCACGCGCCGGGTGCCCTTCTCGCGCGAGCTGTGGATCGAGCAGGACGACTTCCGCGAGGTGCCGCCGCCCCGGTACCACCGGCTCTCGCCCGGCGCCGAGGTGCGCCTGCGCTTCGCGTACATCGTCCGGTGCACGGGCGTGACGCGCGACGCCGCGGGCCGGGTGGTGGAGGTGCGCTGCACCTACGACCCCGACTCCCGCGGCGGCGCGGCGCGCGGGCGCAAGGTGAAGGGCACCGTCCACTGGGTCTCGGTCGCCCACGCCGTGGACGCCGAGGTGCGTCTCTACGACAGCCTCTTCACCGTGCCCCGGCCCGACGAGGCCGAGGACCTCAAGGCGGTGGTGAACCCGAGGTCGCTGGAGGTCCTGCGGGGCTGCAAGCTGGAGCCGTCGCTGCGCGACGCGGCGCCGGAGTCGCGCTTCCAGTTCGAGCGCGTGGGCTACTTCGTGGCTGACTGGTTGGACCACCGCCCCGACCGCCCCGTCTTCAACCGCACGGTGGGCCTCCGCGACACCTGGGCGAAGATCGAGAAGAAGCCGGCCGGGGAGTGAACGGCCGCGAGGAGATCGCGTCGATGCTGCGCGCGATCTTCGCCCATCACGCGACCGCGGCCTGCGTGGCGAAGGTCCGGGAGATCCGGGTCGCCGAGTCCGGCGAGATCGGGATCGGCCTGCTCCGAGGCCTCCGCGTGCGGCGGGCGGACGCTCGCGCGGGCGCCGGCCTAGCTGCCCGCCCCGGCGGGCCCGACCAGCACGCGGAGGCCGCAGCGGCTGCGCGCCGCCTGGAACGCGCGGTGGATCTCGGTGAGCGGGAAGCGCTCGGTCACCAGGGGCGCCAGGTCCAGGTCGGCGAGCAGGGCAACGGCCCGCCGGAACTCGTTGGTGCGGACGAACGACCCCTTGATGGTCAGCTCGCGCGCGAAGAGGTCGTAGGCCGGCAGGGCGAGCGTCACGCCCCTCAGGGGCGCGCTGACCTGCACCAGGGTGCCGCCGCGCCGGGGCAGCCGCAGGGCCTGGTCGACGGCGGGCTGGACGCCCGCCGCCTCGAACACCACGTCGGCGCCCCGGCCGCCCGTCGCCTCCGCCACCACGTCCTCGAGGGGCTCGCGCGAGGGGTCCACCACCCGCGTGGCACCCAGGCGCTCGGCGACGGCCCGGCGCCTC
>JBBIOF010000581.1:0-2201 GCA_037443505.1 Candidatus Rokuibacteriota bacterium | reverse complement strand
GCTCGCGCGGCGCCGGCGCCGCATCTCGCGCCTGGCCGCGATGCCCGCGGGCGGGCCGCCGGCCGAGGGCGACACCGTCGCCATCGTCGCCGTCGACGACCGGGGCAACGCCGTGTCGGTGATCCAGAGCCTCTACCACGAGTTCGGCGCCGCCGTGGTCGCCGGCGACACCGGCGTGCTGCTCCAGAACCGGGGCGCCTTCTTCTCCCTGGATCCCGCGCACCCGAACTGCCTGGCCCCGCGCAAGCGCACCGCGCACACGCTCATCCCGTCCATGTACCTGGTGGACGGCCGGCCCCGCCTGGTCTACGGCACCATGGGCGGCGAGGGCCAGCCCCAGACCCAGGCCGCGCTGGTCACCCGCCTCGTCGACCGCGGCCTCGACCCGCAGGCCGCCGTCGAGGCGCCGCGCTGGCTCTGGGGCCGGACGTGGGGCGAGCCGTCCAGGGCGCTCAGGCTCGAGGGGCGGTTCGGGGCCGCCACCATCGCGGCGCTCCGGCGGCGCGGCCACGACGTGCGGGTGGTGGAGGACTGGAGCGACCTGATGGGTCACGCGCAGGTGATCCGCGTGGATCCGGACGGCTTCAGCGGGGGGTCCGATCCGCGCGCCGACGGCGCGGCCCTCGGCTGGTAGCCGGATGGCGCCGCGGCGCGTGCGGGCCGCGGCCCGGGGCACGCTCTACGGGGCCGGCCGCCTCCTGCAGTACGCCGCCACCGCCTGCTTCTGGGCAGCCGCCGGCACGCTCACGCTCGAGGACCTGCGGCGGGCCGCCGTGCGGCGCTGGCGGGAGTTCGCCGCCACGCAGTCCGACGCCGACGTCGCGCTGATGGACTGGGAGGAGGAGTTCTACCGCCGCTTCCTCAGGCCCGGCGAGCGCGTGCTGCTCGCCGGGTGCGGCTCCGGGCGCGACCTCGTCGCGCTGCTGGAGCTCGGCTACGCCGTGGAGGGCCTCGACCCCGTCGCCGAGTGCATCGAGCAGGCCCGCGCGCGCCTGGCGAAGCGGGGCACGTCGGCGCCCCTGCACGTGGCGTGGCTCGAGGACGCGGCGCCCCCGCCGGGCCCCTTCGGCGCGGTGGTCCTCTCCTGGTTCTGCTACGGCAACATCCCGGGGGCCGCGGCTCGCGTCCGGGCCCTGCGGGCGCTGGCCGGGCGCCTGGCGCCCGGCGGGCGCATCCTGCTGAGCTACCTGACGGCCGGGAGGCCGCCGCGGCCCGTCCTGATCCGCCTGGCGCGCCTCGTGGGACGGCTCTCGGGCTCCGACTGGCGGCCCGAGGACGGCGACTGCATCGTGCTCACCGACCGGCGCGCCGACGGCGCCCACTTCGAGCACTTCTTCCGTCCGGGCGAGGTCGAGGCGGAGGGACGGGCCGCGGGCCTGCGCCTGGTCCACGAGGAGCGGTCGCCGTACGGGACGGCGGTGCTCGCCCCCTGACGGCTCAGCTCAGCGGCACCTCCCGCACGAACACCGTGAACGGGGAGCGGCGGCTCGCGGCCAGCGCCTCGCGGATCCGGGGCTCGCCGCGGCCGGCGCCCCTCGCGAGCAGCGCCTCGAAGAAGCGCGTGTAGAAGGCGTCCGGCTCGACGACCACGGTTGCCCGCGCGCGCAGCCCGGGGCGGTCCACCCGGCGCCGGTACTCCAGGGTCGCGATCCCGCCGGGCATCAGCCGCGTGTCCGACACCTCGCGGGCGAGATCCAGGGTGACCTCGCGGCCGATCACCCGCTCCTGTCGGCTGCCCGGCACCGGCGCGCCCGCCTCGTCCACCAGCTCCACGCGCAGCACCACCCGCGGCGTCACGTACGTGGGAAAGGCGTGGCCCACGCGCGTGCTCTCCACGCGCAGCGTGACCAGTGCCGTCTGCCCGGGCCGGTAGCGCCGGGCGCCGGCGTTCGCGGTGATGGCGAGCCCCGAGCGCACCATCTCGCGGTCGTGGATGCCCCGCCAGAGGTGGCGCCGGTCGGGCATGTGACAGTCCTGGCACTGGACGCCGTCCCGGGCGAACCGGCTGGCCTTCCACTCGTTGTAGGTGTTCTCGAGGAGCTTGCCGTTCAGGGCGAAGCCGTCGGGCGGGAACTGGTGGCAGCCCCGGCAGAACTCCGAGGCCAGGAACGCCGGCGTGCGGGTCGCGCCGTCGTGCGGCAGGGCCTCGCGCCCGGCGCGGCCGTCCAGCGAGCCGTCGCGCCGCGGTGGGCCGAACCGCC
>JBBIOF010000580.1:0-2220 GCA_037443505.1 Candidatus Rokuibacteriota bacterium | reverse complement strand
CGAGCGCGAGCCCGACGATCCCGCCCGCCACGGCGCCCACGACGGCCCACCGGCTGCCGCCGAACCGCCGCGCGCCCAGCGCCACCGCCGCGTACTCCAGGACGTAGGCCAGCACCGCCAGGCCGGCCAGGATGGCGAGGCGCCCCGGCCCCACCGGCGAGAAGCCCGTGGCGAGGGCGTGGACCAGCGCACCGGCCACGATGAGCGGCGGCCCCGGGAGCACGGGTAGCACGGAGCCGGCGACGCCGGCGATCATCAGCACGGCCACCACGATCCAGACGACGAGCATCGGACCACCCGGCGGTGACGGGATGCGGGATGTACTACCATGAAGTCCATGCGCCGACGCGCACCCGCCCTCGCCGCCGCGCTGGCCGCCGCCGTCCTGGCGCTCTCGCCCGCCCCACGGCTCGGGGCCGCCGGCAGCCACGGCCTCAGCATGCACGGCGACCTGAAGTATCCCGCCGGCTTCAAGCACTTCGACTACGTGAACCCGGCAGCCCCCCGGGGCGGCACGGTGCGCCTGGCCGCCATCGGGACCTTCGACACGCTCAACCCCTTCATCCTGAAGGGCGTGGCGGCGGCGGGGATCGGGGGAGTCTTCGACACGCTGACCGTGGGCTCTGCCGACGAGCCGTTCTCGGAGTACGGGCTGGTGGCCGAGACCATCGAGACCCCGCCCGACCGCTCGTGGGTGGCCTTCACGCTGCGGCCCGAGGCCCGGTTCCACGACGGGAGTCCCATCACGGCCGAGGACGTCATCTGGACCTTCGAGGCGCTCAGGACCCGGGGCCACCCCTTCTTCCGCGCCTACTACGCCCAGGTGGCGCGGGCCGAGAAGGTCGGCGACCGGAAGGTGCGGTTCCACTTCGCCAGGGGCGACAACCGCGAGCTGCCCCTGATCGTGGGCCAGATGCCCGTGCTCTCGAAGGCGTACTGGACGAGGAAGGGCTTCGACCGGACCACCCTCGAGCCGCCGCTGGGGAGCGGGCCGTACCGGGTGGAGTCGCTGGAGCCCGGCCGCTCCATCACGTACCGGCGGGTGAAGGACTACTGGGGCGCCAGGCTGCCGGTGAACGTGGGGCGCAACAACTTCGACGTCATCCGCTTCGACTACTACCGCGACACCACCGTGGCGCTGGAGGCGTTCAAGGCGGGCCAGTACGACTTCCGCGAGGAGAACAGCGCCAAGAGCTGGGCCACCGCCTACACGGGCCCGGCGGTGAGCCAGGGGCTGATCCGCAGGGAGCTGATCCGGCACGAGCGGCCCACCGGGATGCAGGCCTACGTGTTCAACGAGCGGCGCCCGCTCTTCCGGGACCGGCGCGTGCGCCTGGCCCTGGCGTACGCCTTCGACTTCGAGTGGGCCAACCGCCACCTCTTCCACGGCGCCTACACCCGGACCCGCAGCTACTTCTCCAACTCGGAGCTGGCCTCCCGGGGCCTGCCCTCGCCCGAGGAGCTCAGGATCCTGGAGCCGTTCCGCGGCAAGGTCCCCGGCGAGGTCTTCACCAGGGAGTACGCCCCGCCGGAGACCGACGGCTCCGGCAACATCCGGGACAACGCGCGGGCCGCCATGGAGCTGCTCCGGGAGGCCGGCTGGCAGGTGAAGGGCCAGCGCCTGGTCAACGGGCGCGGCGAGCCCTTCGAGTTCGAGATCCTGGGCGCCGACCCGGGCTTCGAGAAGGTCCACCTGGCCTTCGCCAAGAACCTGGAGCGGCTGGGCATCGTGGCGCGCGTGCGGACGGTGGACGCCGCCCAGTACCAGAACCGACTGGACGGGTTCGACTTCGACGTGACCGTGGCCGTGTGGAACCAGTCGCTGTCGCCGGGCAACGAGCAGCGGGACTTCTGGCACTCCTCCACGGCCGACGTGCAGGGCAGCCGGAACCTGGCGGGCATCAAGGACCCCGTGGTGGACCGGCTGGTCGAGCTGGTCATCGCCGCGCCGGACCGGGCCGCCCTGGTGGCCCGGACCCGCGCGCTGGACCGCGTGCTCCTCTGGGGCCACCACGTGATCCCCCACTGGCACATCCAGGCCTTCCGCGTCGCGTACTGGGACCGCTTCGGCCGCCCGGCGACCTCGCCGCGGTACGCGCTGGGCTTCGACACGTGGTGGATCGATCCCGGGAAGGAGGCCGAGCTCAACCGCCGCCGCCCCAACGCCCGCTAATGACTCTCGCAGAATATGTTAAAGGTCATGTCAGAAGCTAAGGCCCG
>JBBIOF010000579.1:0-2243 GCA_037443505.1 Candidatus Rokuibacteriota bacterium | reverse complement strand
TGGCGGACCGCGCGGAGGCGCGCGAGTGCGCGGCGGCCGCGGCGCCGGCGCGGATCGAGGCGGGCTGCGGCCTGCCCGCGGAGGTCTCCCGGTCGCTGGACGTGGTGGTCATCGTCCTGCACGGGCCCTTCGGGGAGGACGGCACGATCCAGGGCTTCCTCGAGCTGGCCGACCTCCCCTACGTGGGCGCCGGCGTCCTGGCCTCCGCGGTGGGCATGGACAAGGCGGTGATGAAGGCCGTCTTCCGCGCCCACGGCCTGCCGGTGGTGGAGCACCTGGTCGTCCTCCGCTCCGAGTGGCGGGCCGACCCCGCCGGGGTGAGCCGGCGGGTGGCCGGGACGATCGGCTTCCCCTGCTTCGTCAAGCCCAGCAACCTCGGCTCCAGCGTGGGCATCAGCAAGGTCGCGCGGCCGGGGGACCTGGGCCGCGCGCTGGACGAGGCCGCCCGCCACGACCGCAAGCTGGTGGTCGAGCGCGCGGTGCGCGGGCGCGAGGTGGAGGTGAGCATCCTGGGCAACGAGGACCCCGTGGCCTCGCTGCCCGCCGAGATCCGCTACGCGGGCGAGTGGTACGACTACGCCACCAAGTACGCCGAGGGACAGGCCGAGCTCGTCATCCCGGCCCCCATCGGGCCCGAGCTCACGCAGCGCGTGCAGCAGCTCGGCATCGCCGCCTTCCGGGCCATCGACTGCGCGGGGATGGCGCGGGTGGACTTCTTCCTGGAGGGCGACCGCCTGCTGGTCAACGAGATCAACACGATCCCCGGCTTCACCGCCACCAGCGCCTACGCGCGCATGTGGGAGGCCTCGGGGATCGACTACGTGACGCTGGTCGACCGCCTGCTCCAGCTCGCCCTGGAGCGCCACCGGGACACGCGGGGAGCCGCGGGGTGACGGCCCGCCCGGCCGGCGCCGCCGTCAGGGGGCCCGGACGGCGGATCGAGGTCGTCATCGCGGGAGGCGGCACCGGCGGTCACACGAGCCCGGGCCTGGCCGTCGCCGCGGGCCTCGCCGAGCGGGGCGTCGCCTGCGCCTGGATCGGCAGCCGCCAGGGCGTGGAGGCCCGCCTGGTCCCCGAGCGCGGCATCCCGTACTTCGCCATCCCCACGGGCAAGCTCCGGCGCTACTGGGCCTGGCAGAACCTGGCGGACCTGGCCGTGAACGTGCCGGCGGGGCTCGTGGCCGCCTGGCGGCTCCTCCGGCGGCTCGGGCCGCGCGTCGTCTTCGCCACGGGGGGCTTCGTGGCGCTGCCCGTGGTGCTGGCGGCCAGGATCGCCCGCGTGCCCGCCGTCATCCACGAGCAGACGGCCGTCCCCGGCCTCGCCAACCGCGTCGCCGCCAGGTTCGCCCGCCGCATCGCGGTCACCTTCCCCGACCGGGACGGCCACTTCCCCGCGGCGCGCGTGACCCTGACCGGCAATCCCCTGCGCCCCGAGCTGCGCGGCGGCTCCAGGGCGGACGCCGTCGCCAGGTTCGGCCTCGACCCGGCGGCGCCCCTCGTCTACGTCACGGGCGGCGCCCTCGGCGCCCACCGCATCAACCGCGCGGTGGGCGCGGCGCTCGTCCCGCTCCTCGAGACGGCCCAGGTCATCCACCAGTGCGGCGACAACCCGGCCACGGGCGACCGCGCCTGGCTCGAGGCGCGGCGGGCGGAGCTTCCGCCCGCGCTGATCCGGCGCTATACCGTGGTCCCTTACGTGGGCGCCGAGCTGGCCGGGGTCTACGCCGCGGCGTCGCTGGTGGTCGGCCGGTCCGGCGCGGGAACGGTGAACGAGTGCTGCCACCTCGGCCTCCCGGCCCTCTTCGTGCCCATGCCGGGGGCGAGCGGCGACGAGCAGACGGCCAACGCGCGGCTCGTGGAGCGCGCGGGGGGTGCCGTGGTGCTGCCGCAGTCGGAGCTGACGCCGGAGCGCCTCGCCGCGGAGGTCCGCCTGTTGCTGGCCGATCCCGCGCGCCTCAAGGAGATGGGCGAGCGGGCCCGCTCGCTCGCGGTGCCCGACGCCGCCGAGCGGCTGGTCGACCTGCTCCTGGGACTGTCGTGATGGAGCCCGGCCGCCGATCCCGCTGCGCCCCTTCGCGGACGCCTCGCGCCCGGTGGAGCGGCCCCCTACCGGGCCCCCCAGCCCGACGACGTCGCCGCCTCAGCCCCCCCCCGGCGGCCGCCCCCGCAGGTCGGACCCGAGCCGCCAGCCGGCGCCGCGGGGCACCGGCCGGCACTTGCGCATGCCCGCGGCGGCCCGGAGC
>JBBIOF010000578.1:0-2243 GCA_037443505.1 Candidatus Rokuibacteriota bacterium | reverse complement strand
CAGACCCGGTGCGCGGCGCCGCGGGCGGCCAGGGTGCCGAGCACCTCGGTCAGCGGGCGCGCGTCGCTGCGGTGCGCGCGGTGGCTCGCCTTGACCTCGATCGCCAGCAGCCGGCCGGGCGCCTGGAGGACGAAGTCCACCTCGCGGCCGGCGTGGGTGCGGTAGAAGTGGAGCGCCGGGGGCTCCGGCTGCCACGATGACCAGCGGAGGAGCTCGTCCAGAATGGCCGTCTCGTAGAGCGCGCCGTTTCCGTTGCCGGTCGGCTCGGCGAGCAGACGCGCGAGCGCGGGGTCGGTCCAGTAGAGCTTGGGGCTCTTGACGAGGCGCGCGGTCACGGTGGGCAGCAGCGGGCGGAGAAGGACGACCTGGTACGAGATCTCCAGGAAGCGCACGTAGCGCTTGACCGTGTTGACCGCGACGCCCAGCTCGCGCGCGACCTCCGAGAGGGAGAGGAGGCGCGCCGTGCGCGCGGCGAGGAGGTTCTGGGCCAGAGCGAACTGGTCGAGGTCGGCCACACGCCCGAGGTCGGCGAGGTCACGCTCCAGGTATGTCCGCCGGAAGTCCCGGAGCCACGCGCGCCGGTCCGCCGGTTCCATGGGCGAGAGGGCGGGGTAGCCACCCCAGGCAAAGTGGTCCTCGGCCCGGGCGCGCCACAGACGAGCCACGTCGGTGGCCGGCGGTGCCTCCGCCATGCGGCGGAGGGCGGCCTCACCGTCGTGCCAGATCGTGTCCAGGCCGCAGAGGGGGGCCTCGGGCCGTTCCACACGCTCGACGAGGCCGAGTGGCCAGAGTTCCAGCAGGGCGGCGCGGCCGGCCAGCGTCTCCCGGACCTGCCGGAGCAGGAGCACCTGCGCCGAGCCCAGCAGGAGGAAGCGCCTGCCCTCGCCCCGGTCCACGAGCAGCTTCACCGCGTCGAGCAATCCGGGCGCTTTCTGAATCTCGTCGAGCACGACGACGCGCCCGCGGTGGTCCAGCCGGCGGACGGGATCGGCGGCGAGGCGCAGCCGCTCGTCGGGGTCGTCGAGGGAGAAGTAGACGCTCGGCATCCCGCCCGCGGCCGGGAGCAGGTCACGAACGAGCGTCGTCTTGCCCGTCTGGCGGGACCCGGTCAGCACGGTGATCGGGCGGCCGGCAAGCCGGGCTCGGAGAGGGCCCAGAATGCGGCGAGGATAGAGGGCCACGGGAGGACACTGTCAAAGACGTCGCAATATTTCAAGGAATTCCTGCAAGGGGCCGGACGGACGAGCCCACACGAGCTCCCCGCACGCCGCGTCGGCGATAGCGGCGCGCGGCTACCGGGCTCCGGCGGAGCGCGGGTCCTCGATCGTGTCGACCGCCCAGCGCAGACCCTCGGCGGCCGCCGGCGCGCCGGACGCGGGCCAGGTGTACTCGAAGATGATCGGACACTCAGGCCGGTGGGCGAGCACCGGGCCCAGGGCCCGCCTGAGGTCGAGCCAGCCGTCCCCGGCGCTCCGCGCCGGGTGGAGCGGGAGGTGACCGTGGCGGTGGTACGTCGGGAGGTCGCGCGCCGCCCACAGGTGCAGGGAACGGGCGTGCGGCGCCAGCGCCTCGATGTCGGCGTAGGCCGAGCGGCCCCGCTCCCGGGCGATGAGCCAGAGGTGGCCCACGTCGAGGCACAGCCCCAGCTCGGGGAACGCGCGGGCGAGCGCCGAAAACTGGCCGGCACGGTGGAAGCCGCCCCCGTACCCGCCGCACTCGACGTGCACGGGCACCCGGTGCCGGCCTGACAGTGCCACGATGCGGGCGGCCGCCTCGTAGGCCAGGCGCTCCGCCCGGCGCTCCTCGGGGACGTCGGCCCTGCCGTTGAGGTGCACCACGACGTACTCGGCGCCGAGGGCGGCCGCGGTGGCCAGCGTGGTGCCGAGCTCCGCTAAGGACTGCTCGCGCTCCGGACCGTCGGCGAGGAAGAACACGGCCCAGGGAGGCCGATCGAGCCGGGCGCGGACCAGCGGCGCGTGCACGCTGAACGGGCGGGGCGCGGCGGCCAGGGAGGCCACGGTCTCCGGCGACACGTCGGAGACCTCCACGCGCCCGAGCCCCGGGTGGACGGTGTGGGTGGGCGGCAAGACCGCGCCCGCTTCTCCACGCCCGGAGGGGCCAGCACCAGGGTCCGCGCCGCGGGCCCGTGGCCTTACCTCGTCGTGCGGAGCCGTCGGCACGACCCGACCCTAATTAATGATAGCTGCCTAAATAATGTCCTATCTCAGACATGAAAAGGCAGC
>JBBIOF010000577.1:0-2245 GCA_037443505.1 Candidatus Rokuibacteriota bacterium | reverse complement strand
GAGGCCGGACCTCCGCGCCCTGGGCCTCTTCCATCCCGACACCGGCCCGGCGTGGGTCGACGCGGGCGGCGGGCTCCCCCGCCTGGACGGCCGCCGCCTGGTCGTCCACGACGGCAAGGCCCTGCTGGAGCGCTGGCTCGCCGACGGGGGCGAGCCGCCCGAGATCGACGATGCGGCGGTGGCCGCGTACCTCCTCAACTCCGGGCGCGCCACGTACCGGCTCGACGAGGTCTGCATGGAGGCCTTCGGGGAGTGCCCGCCCGCGCTCGCCGCGCCCCTGCCCGGGGCCGGCCCCGACCTGGGTCGGGTGCTGGGGGAGCGGGCGCGCTGGCTCTGGCGGTTCTGGGAGCACGCGGCCGCGGAGCTCGCGCGCCAGGGGCTCGGCGACCTCTACCGGGACGTCGAGCGGCCGCTGGTGGCCGTGCTGGCCACCATGGAGCGGCACGGGATCCGCGTGGACCCCGGGCGCCTCGAGCAGTTCGCGCGGGAGCTGGAGCGCCAGCTCGACGCCCTCACCCGCGAGATCTGGGCCCTGGCCGGCGAGGAGTTCACCATCGCCTCGCCGAAGCAGCTCGCCCACGTCCTGTTCGAGAAGCTCAAGCTGCCCCCCGTCCGCCGCACCAAGACCGGCTACTCCACGGACGCCGACGTCCTCACCGAGCTGGCCGCCGGGCACGAGCTGCCCGCCAGGGTGCTGGAGCACCGCAGCCTGGCCAAGCTGAAGGGCACCTACGCCGACACCCTGCCCCAGCTCGTCGATCCCCGGACGGGGCGCATCCACACCACCTTCAACCAGCTCGTCGCCGCCACCGGCCGCCTGAGCTCCCAGGACCCGAACCTCATGAACATCCCCATCCGCACGGAGCTGGGGCGGCGCATCCGGGCGGCGTTCATCCCCGAGGAGGGCTGGCGGTTCGTGGCCGCCGACTACTCGCAGATCGAGCTCCGGATCCTGGCCCACATGAGCGAGGAGCCGGCGCTCATCGAGGCCTTCCAGCGGGGCGAGGACATCCACACGCGCACCGCGTCGGAGGTCTTCAAGGTCCCCGCGGCCGAGGTCACGCCGCTCCAGCGGACCATCGCCAAGAGCGCCAACTACGCCATCCTCTACGGGGTGTCGGCGTTCGGGCTGTCGCAGGCCACCCGGATCGACCAGCGCGAGGCCCAGCGCTACATCGACGAGTACTTCGCCGCCCACCCGCGCGTGCGCGCCTTCATCGACCGGACGCTCGAGGAGGGGCGGCAGCGCGGCTGGGTGACGACCCTGCTGGGGCGCCGCCGCTACCTGCCCGACCTCAGGAGCCAGAACCCGGTGGCCCGCAACGCGGCCGAGCGCATGGCCATGAACGCCCCGGTGCAGGGGACCGCCAGCGACATGATCAAGGTCGCCATGGTCCGCGTGCACCGGGCGCTCCGGGAGCGCGGGCTGCGCGCGCGCATGCTCCTGCAGGTGCACGACGAGCTGCTCTTCGAGGCCCCGCCGGAGGAGGTGGCCACCGTGGAGGCGCTGGCCCGCGAGCTGATGGCGTCGGCGCTGCCCCTGCGGGTGCCGGTGGTGGTGGACGTCAAGTCGGGCCGCGACTGGTCCGAAGTGTGACGGCCCCCGGCGAGCCGCGCCCGTTCCTGCTGGTCGGCCTGACCGGCGGCATCGCCACCGGCAAGAGCACGGTGTCGGCCATGTTCCGGGCGCTGGGCGCCGTGGTGATCGACGCCGACCAGCTCGCCCGGGAGGTGGTGGAGCCCGGCGAGCCCGCCCTGGCGCGCGTGGTGGAGGAGTTCGGCCGGGGCGTGCTGGGGCCGGACGGCCGCCTGGACCGCAAGGCGCTGGGTGCCATCGTGTTCGCCGACGCGGGCCGGCGGCGGCGGCTCGAGGCGCTCCTGCACCCGCCCATCCGCGAGCGCCTGGCCCGCCGGCTGGCAGAGCTGGCCGCGCAGGGCTTCCGCGGCCTCGTGATCTTCGACGCCCCGGTGATCGTGGAGAGCGGCTCCCACCGGACGGGGGACCGGCTGGTGGTGGTCGTCGCCGACGAGGCCACCCAGCTCGCGCGCCTGATGGCCCGGGACGGCATCGACCGCGACGAGGCGCTCCGGAAGGTCCGGAGCCAGCTCCCGCTGGAGGACAAGGCGCGGCTCGCCGACTACGTCATCGACAACTCGGGCGACCGGGCCGCCACCGAGGCCCAGGTGCGGCGGGTCCACGCCGCGCTGATGGCGCTGCCCGAGCCAGGAGCGCGCGTCCTCGTCC
>JBBIOF010000576.1:0-2253 GCA_037443505.1 Candidatus Rokuibacteriota bacterium | reverse complement strand
CAGCATGAGATCGTACCCGTGAAATCCCCTAATTTATTCTGCGAGAGTCATTAGATGGCCATGATGCTGTAGCCGCAGTCGACGAAGAGCACCTGCCCGGTCACGCCGGACGACAGCGACGAGGCCAGGAACAGCGCGGCGTCTCCGATCTCGCGCAGCTCGACGTTGCGGCGCAGGGGCGCCTTCTCCGCGTGGTGCTGGAGCATGGTCGTGAAGCCCCGGATGCCCCGCGCGGCCAGGGTGTTGACGGGGCCCGCAGAGATGGCGTTGACCCGGATGCCGCGGGGCCCGAGGTCCGCGGCCAGGTAGCGGACGGAGGCCTCCAGCGAGGCCTTGGCGGCGCCCATCACGTTGTAGTTGCCCGCCACCTTCTCCGAGCCGTAGTAGGTCATGGCGATCACGGAGGCCTGCCCCGACTTCTCCAGCAGCGGCAGGGCGGCCCGGGTCACCGCCACCAGCGAGTAGGCGGAGACGTCGTGCGCCACGCGGAATCCCTCGCGGGACGTCTGGACGAACGCGCCCTCCAGGTCCTCCCGCTGGGCGTAGGCCACCGAGTGGACCAGCGCGTCGAGACTGCCGAACTCCCGCCCCAGCGCCCCGAAGACGGCGTCGATCTCGGCATCGGCCGTCACGTCGCAGGGGTAGACCAGCGACCCCGGCAGCGTGGCCGCCAGGCTCTCCACGTTGTCCCTGAGCCGCTCCCCCTGGTAGGTGAACGCCAGCCGCATCCCGGCGGCGGAGAGCGTCTGGGCGATGGCCCAGGCGATCGACCGCTTGTTGGCGACGCCGAACACGGCGCCGGTCCTGCCCTCGAGGAGCTTCATGGGCGACCTCCCGCGCCATCATACGGCGGGCGATCGGGAGCGGGCAACGACTGGGGTATACTCCCGCCGGATCACCACCTGCGGGAGAGGCACACCGTGACTCCGGACCACGCGCAGCCCATCGACCTCGGCACCATGGCCGCCACGCTGGCCGCCGTGGCCCGCCATCCGGGGGCTCCGCCCGTCCGCGTCCCCGCGCCGATCCGCCGGGCCGTCCGGACGGGAGAGGCGGCGCGGTGAAGCTGGCGGTGCTCGCGGTGATCCCCGCCCGGCTCGGGTCCACCCGGCTGCCCCGGAAGGTCCTGCGGGAGATCGCGGGCCGGCCCATGCTCTGGCACGTGTACGAGCGCACCCGCCGCGCCCCGACCCTCGGCGGCGTCGTGGTCGCCACCGACGCCGACGAGGTGGCGGCCGCGTGCCGGCGCCTGGACATCCCCGTGGTGATGACCTCGCCCGACCACCCCTCCGGCACCGACCGGGTCTGGGAGGTGGCGCAGGCCCGGCCTGCCGACGTGTACGTGAACGTCCAGGGCGACGAGCCCCTGGTGACCGCCGCGCACGTCGAGCGGCTGCTCGAGCCCTTCCGGACGCGTCCCGAGACCCAGGTGAGCACGCTCTGCATCCGCTGCACCGCCGCGGAGGTGGACAACCCGAACGCGGTGAAGGTCGTGCGCGACCTCGAGGGGCGGGCGCTCTACTTCTCGCGGTACCCCGTGCCCTGCGACCGGGACGGCCGCGGCGCCGTCCGGCTCAAGCACATCGGGCTGTACGCCTACCGGCGGGCGGCGCTCGACCGCTTCCACCGCCTGTCGCCGTCGCCCCTCGAGCAGGCCGAGAAGCTCGAGCAGCTCAGGTTCCTCGAGCACGGCATCCCGGTCGTGGTCATAGAGACCGGCGTGCCGACCATCGGGGTGGACACCGAGGACGACCTCCGGGCCGTCGAGGCGATCCTCGCCGGTCCTCCGGCGTGACCGGCGGGCGCTGGACCATCCTCGCGCTGATCCTGACGGCGCAGACCGTCGCCAACGTCGGCCCGCTCGGCATCCCGGCCATCGCCGCCCTGATCCGCGACGACCTGGGGCTGACGCTGACGCAGGCCGGGTCCTTCCTCTCCGCCTACTACGTGGGTCCCATCCTCATGTCGCTGCCGGCAGGCACCATGGCCGACCGGTGGGGCATCGGCCGCACGCTGGTGGCGGGGCAGGTGGTGATCGCCGCGGGCCTGGTGGCCGTGAGCGCCTCCGGCACCTACGCCGTGCTCATCGCGCTCATCATCGCGGCCGGCGCCGGCTACGGGCTCCTCAACCCCACCTCGACCAAGGCGGTGATGGTCTGGTTCCCGCCCGGCCAGCGGGCCACGGTGGTCGGCCTCAAGCAGGTCGGCCTGCCCTTCGGCGGCGCCCTGGGGGCGGCGCTGCTGCCGCCGCTG
>JBBIOF010000575.1:0-2260 GCA_037443505.1 Candidatus Rokuibacteriota bacterium | reverse complement strand
TCGGCGTGGACGTACGCCGGACGCTGATCTACCTGCTCCGCCACGGCGAGGTGGTGGGCGCCGAGACCCGGCGGTTCATCGGCCACCTCGACGTGCCCCTCTCGGCCCGGGGGGAGCGCCAGGGCGCGCTCCAGGCATGGCGGCTCCGCCGGGTGCCCCTGGCGGCGGTCTTCGCCAGCGACCTCACGCGCGCGCGGCGCACCGCCCAGCTCGTGGGCGCCCCGCACGGGCTCGAGCCGTCGCTGGTGCCCGCGCTCCGCGAGATGGACATGGGCCGGTGGGACGGCCTCACGGCGGCGGAGATCGGGCGCCGCGATCCGTCCGGCTTCGCGGCCTGGATGGCGCGCGTCGCCGAGTTCCCGTTCCCGGGTGGCGAGAGCGTGCCCGACTTGCTGGCCCGGGCGTGGCCGGCCCTCGAGGCGATCGCGGCCGGCTTTCCCGGGCGCGCGATCGCCGTGGTGGCCCACGGCGGCACGAACCGGGCGCTGCTCTGCCGGATGCTGGGGGTACCGCTGGACCGCCTGCTGGCGTTCGGCCAGGACTACGGTGCGCTGACGGTGGTGGAGCGGATCGAGGGGCGGTGGCGGCTGCTGAGGCTCAACGAGCCGCCGGCGGAGGCGGTGGAGCCTGCGGCGCCCGCGCCGGTCAGTCGATGATGCGGGCGAAGACCCGGTGCGGCCAGGGCGCGAACTCCGCACCCAGGTGCACGTCCCGCATGTAGCTCAGGACGGCGGCACAGGTCTCGAACCGCGTGGCGAGCGTGAAGGCGACCGCCGCCGCGCGCTCCTCGCGGCGGGCCCGGTGGTACTCCCCGACGAACCGGTAGGCCCGCCGGCCCTCGCGGGCGTAGTGGCGGGACATCGAGGCGTCGCGCACGCGCTCCCAGAAGAAGCCGCTCATGAAGAGCGTGTAGTCGGCCATCCCCCGGCGGATCTCGACCTCGCGGCCGGGGTCGAAGCCGCCGCCGTCGGGATCCCAGGCGCGGCGGATCTCGCGCACGCGGTCGCCCAGGGTGACCATGGGCTGCCCGGTCCGGTCCAGGGGGGTGAGCTCGGAGGCCCGGCTGTAGCGGGCGAGCAGGTCGGCGAGGTAGTCCAGGACGCCGCGGTCCGGGATGTCGAGGTCCTCGAAGCTCGCGCGAAGGGCTTCGGCGAAGAGGTCCTTGACCGAGTTCGCGTCGAGCCGGGTCTCCATCGGGCGCCTCCTCCTACGCCTGTTATCGGCAAGCCGGCCCGGCACGGGAGGGGGAATGCTCCCCGGCGGTGCCCGCAGGGGCCCCGGAGGCTCTCGGGGGGGGTGGAGGGCCTGCCCTCAGGGGCTCCTGAAGACGATGCGGCCGAGGTACGACTCGGCCGCGGAGCCCGTGTCGTTGGAGTCGATGGAGATGGAGACGGCGCCCGGGCTGTCGGGCTCCTCGCCGTAGATCCTGCGGAAGTCCTCCCGGACGTTGCGGCGCTCGGTGACCCACCGGCCGAGGTCCGCGGACCCCGACCGCACGACGACGTAGGTGACGGTGCCGGTCTTCTCGCTCCTGCAGGTGGTGCCCGCGGGGGCCGTGGAGTCCCAGACGTAGCCGATGATCCGGGATCGCACCGACTCCGGGAACCGGGGCCACACCACGTAGATCTGGGCCGCCTGGTCGTCCGTGGCCTTCGCGCACGAGTTGCCGCCCCGCGGCAGCGTCACCACCTTCCAGCTCCACTCGAGGACGGGCGTCTCCTTGAGGTTCACCCGGCCCTTGATGTCCCGGCTGATGGTGGAGCCCTCGTTGCGGCTGGCGAGGTGGAGGACCCGGTGGCCGTCGTTGTCCACGACCGTGAAGTCGTAGGCGGGGCTGCCCCAGGTCTGGCCCTTCCAGTCGGGCGGGATGCCGCGAGTACCCACCGGGTAGCGGGTCCAGTCCTCGATGACGACCTCTGCCGCCCAGGCCGTGGCGGCCAGGGCGAGGAGTGCGAGCGCCAGCAGGCGAGGGATCACGGTGGCTCCTCGGGGTCCAAGTGACCGCATCCTTATAATACCGTCCACGGGATGAGCGAGGTGCCGGCGTCGATCCGCGTGGACCGGTGGCTGTGGGCGGCGCGCTTCTTCAAGACGCGCAGCCTGGCGTCCGCCGCCTGCGCCGGCGGCAAGGTGGACGTCAACGACGCGGCGGCCAAGCCCTCCCGCCTGGTCCGCCCGGGCGACCTGCTGCGGATCACCCTCCCCGGCGGCCAGCGCGTGGCCCGGGTGCTGGCGCTGAGCGAGCGCCGGGGGCCGGCCA
>JBBIOF010000574.1:0-2263 GCA_037443505.1 Candidatus Rokuibacteriota bacterium | reverse complement strand
CGGCCGCGACGGGGCGGGCGCGCTTCGTGGGATGCCGCCGGTCCCGCTCCCGGTCGGCCACGTCGTTGAGCAGGTAGATGGCCCCCGAGAGCGCGCAGAAGACGGCGAAGGTGGCGAGCGCGGGCCAGATCAGGGGCGTGAAGAGCTTCTGGGCGAAGATCACCCCGGCGAAGACGAACAGGTTCTTGACCCACTGGCGGGGCCGGAGCGAGACCAGGACGGCCCGCAGCACGGAACCCGTCCTAGAGGCGGATCACGTGGTCCGCGGCGACGCCCGCCGTGGCGTTCCGGGTGTCGATCACCAGGCGCGCGCGGCGGACGATGGCCTCCCAGTCGTAGCCCGCGTGGGCGGTGAGCACCAGGACCACCTCGTAGTCGCCGGGGTCCGCCGCCGCCCAGTCCACGGCCTCCAGCTTCGCGCCGTTGACGGTCACCGCGGGCACCAGCGGGTCGTGGTAGTCGACCAGGGCGCCCCGCTCCCGGAGGGCCTCGATGATCTCCAGGGCGGGCGAGTCGCGGGTGTCCGCCACGTTGGCCTTGTAGGTCACGCCCAGGGCCAGCACGCGCGAGCCGCGCACGGACCGCTCCCGGTCGTTCAGCGCGGCGGTCACCAGCTGGACGACGTACCCCGGCATGCCGCGGTTGATCTCGTCGGCGAAGGCGATGAAGCGCGGCTCGTACCCGGCCAGCCGCACCTTCCAGCTCAGGTAGTAGGGGTCCGAGGGCAGGCAGTGGCCGCCCAGGCCGGGGCCGGGGTAGAAGGGCATGAAGCCGAAGGGCTTGGTGGCCGCGGCGGCGATCACCTCCCACACCGACACGCCCAGGCGCCGGCACATGATGGCGAACTCGTTGGCCAGCGCGATGTTCACGGAGCGGAAGGTGTTCTCCAGGAGCTTCACCATCTCCGCCGTGGCGGGGCTGGAGACGGGTACCACCTGCGGGGCGATCCGCGCGTAGAGCGCGGCGGCCAGCTCCCGGCACGCCGGCGTGACGCCGCCGACCACCTTGGGGATCGCGCGCAGCGTGTAGGTCCGGTTCCCGGGGTCGATGCGCTCGGGGGAGAAGGCCAGGAAGACGTCGCGGCCCACCTGGAGCCCGGCGGCCTCGAGGCGCGGCGCCAGCACCTCCTCCGTCGTCCCCGGGTACGTGGTGGACTCCAGCACCACCAGCTGGCCGCGCCGGACGACGCGGGCGATGGCGTCGGCGGCGCCCACGATGTAGGAGATGTCGGGCTCCTTGGACTTCCCCAGGGGCGTGGGCACGCAGATGACGATGGCGTCGGCGTCCTTGAGCGCGCCGAAGTCGTCCGTGGCCACCAGCCGCTGCGCCCGCACCAGCGAGGCCAAGGTCGCGGTGGACACGTCCTCGATGAAGCTGGTGCCGGCCCTGATGCTCGCCACGCGCCGGGCGTCGAGGTCCACGCCCACCACCGAGGCCCCCGACTCGGCGAAGGCCACCGCCAGGGGCAGGCCCACGTAGCCGAGCCCGACCACCCCGACGGTGGGGGCGCCGGCCAGGCGCGTGCGCAGCGCGTCGGCGGGCGTCATGCGACCCCGCACGCCCGGCGGAGGGCGTCGGCCACGCCCGCCACCTCGTCCTCCGTCATCTCCGGGTAGCAGGGCAGCGAGAGGACCTCCCGGGCCGCCTGGAACGCCTGGGGCCAGCGCCGCTCGTCGGCGAGCCCGAACACGGGCTGCGCGGGCACGGGCAGCGGATAGTGGACGGCGGTGCCGATGCCGAGGTCGGCGAGGGCCCGGGCCAGCGCATCGCGGCGGGGATGGCGCACCGTGTAGAGATGATACACGTGACGGGCCCCCGGGCGCTCCACCGGGAGCCCCAGGGGCAGGTCCGCCAGGAGCTTCGCGTACCGGCGGGCGATGCCGCGGCGGGCCTCGGTCCACGCGTCCAGGCGGCGCAGCTTGACGCGCAGCAGCGCCGCCTGGATCTCGTCGAGCCGGCTGCAGTAGCCCAGCTCCAGGTGCCGGTAGCGCCCCCCGTCGCCGTGGTGGCGCAGCCGGCGGACCCGCTCGGCGACGTCGTCGCGGTCCGTGAGGACCATGCCGCCGTCGCCGCAGGCCCCCAGGTTCTTGGTGGGATAAAAGGACAGGCACGCCGCGTCGCCCCAGCCGCCCACCGGCCGGCCGTGGAGCGCCGCGCCCACCGCCTGCGCCGCGTCCTCGATCACGGCCAGGCCGCGGGCGCGGGCGAGGGCCGCGATCCCCTCCATGGGGGCGGGCTGGCCGTAGAGGTGGACGGCGACGAC
>JBBIOF010000573.1:0-2266 GCA_037443505.1 Candidatus Rokuibacteriota bacterium | reverse complement strand
CACCAGCTTCACCACCGGCGCCTCGTCCGCCGACTCCTTCAGCTCGAAGACGTCGACCTTGCCCCCCGCCTCCTCGTCCTCCTCGCCCACCACCTCGACGCCGTCCAGGTCGCTGGACAGGCTGCTCAGGGCGTCGGCGATGGTGGGGCCGCCCCGGCCCTCGTAGCTGCGCTCGATGGCCTCGCGGATGGCGCCCTGGGCGGCGACCACCGGGCAGATGCGCAGGCCCGTGACGAACATCAGGTGGTCGATGGCCACCAGGTTGACGGGGTCGGCCATGGCCACGACCAGGCTGTCGCCCTCGCGGCGGATGGGCAGGACGTCGTACCGGCGCGCCACCGCGGCCGGCACCAGCTCCAGCACGGCCGGCTCGATGCTGGCCGCGGAAAGGGTGATGGACGGGATTCCGTACTGCTCGGCCAGGAAGGCGGCCAGCTGCTCCTCGGTGATGAACTTGAGGCGGACCAGGATGGAGCCCAGCTTCTCGGAGGAGCCCCGCTGCTCGCGCAGGGCCTGCTCGAGCTGGCCGCGGCTGATGAGTCCCGCGGCCACCAGGAGGTCGCCCAGGGGCAGCAGCCGCCCCGCCCGCTCCGGCCTCCGCGCCGGCCGGGCCGGGGACGGGCTCAGCGTCACCGCCGGACGGGCGCCGCCCAGCCGGCTGGTCACTCGGGCCAGGTTCTCCCGGTCGCCCAGCCGCGTGTAGCTCTCGGAGAGCGACTGCAGCACCGAGAGGTCGCCCGGATTCGTGCGGGCGATCATCTCGAAGACCGCCGCCGTCTCGGTCAGCTCGCGCCGCTCCTCGGCGCTGAGCGGCGCCGACCGCTCCTCGAGGCTCATCGGCGCGGCGCGGGCGGCTCCCAGGCGGGCCGGATCTCGTCCGGGGAGAGCGGCGTGGCGAAGGCGCCCGTCCGCTTGGGCTGGCCGCGCGTGTCGGCCAGGACGGACGCGATGGAACGGCTCGCCTCCTTGGCGAACAGCCGCACCATGCCCACCGTGGTCCGCTCGTCGAAGATGGCCAGCAGGATGGCCTCCTCGTCCACCGTCGAGACGTGGATGGACTGCTTCACGCCCTCGTGGAACAGCACCGTGAACTCCGTCTCCCCGAGGAGCTGGGCCATGGCGCTGGTGGAGCTGAACGCCGCGGCCGCCAGGGCCGAGATCGACACCGTGTCGATCGCCCGGGCGACGCCGTCCATCGCCAGGAGCTGGCCGCTCCGGTCGATGAGCAGCACCTCCACCGCGCCCGACTCGCTGAGGAAGCTGGCGAGGACCCGGTTGATCCGCGCCGCGTCCGCCTCCTGGATGACCATGTCGCGCACCGCGATCACGCCCCTTTCTCGGCGTTCCCGAACTCCCCGGCCAGCACCATGCGGGAGACCGTGTTCAGGGTGTCGAAGACCCCCTTGCCCTCGACGGCCACGGCTTCGAAGAACGGGACCCGCCTGGCGCGCCGGTTCAGCAGGTATTCCAGGTACTCGACGGGCGCGACGTTGGGCAGGTCGCGCTTGTTGTACTGGATGACCCAGGGGATGGTGTCCAGCGAGCACCGGTACTCGCGGAGGTTCTCCTCCAGGTTGCGCAGGCTCTCCACGTTCTCGGGCAGCCGCTCCCACTGGGAGTCGGCGACGAACACCACGCCGTCCACGCCCCGGAGGACCAGGCGCCGGGTCATGTTGTAGTGGACCTGCCCGGGGACCGTGTAGAGCTGGAAGCGGGTCTGGAAGCCCCGCACGGCGAGCGCCGAGACGGGGAGGAAGTCGAAGAAGATGGTGCGGTCGTCGCCGGTGGCCAGGGAGATCATGTTCCCCTTGTGGGCCCCCGGCAGCGAGCGATACACGTGCTGGAGGTTGGCGGTCTTGCCGGCCACCCCGGGCCCGTAGTACACGATCTTGAAGTGGATGGACTTCTCGGCGTGGTTGATGATCGACACGGCGCGCCCTCAGGCCCCGGCCAGTCGGCGCACCGCGCGCTCGAGCTCCACCCGGACCAGTCCTGGACGGTCGGTCGCGCCGCCCGCCACCAGGAGCACGGTCCGGCCCGGGCCGCCCTCCAGGTCCCGCACCACCAGCAGGCCCCGTCCGAGCCGTAGCGTCACCGACACCGCCGCGTCCGGGCCGGCCGGCGCCAGCGCGCCGTGCACGTCCCGTGCGAGCTCCGCCACCGGCAGCGGCGCCATCTCGGGTGGGAGGAACAGGTAGAGGACGACGCGGGCAGCCTCGTCGCGGAGCACGGTGGGCTGCGGCCGGCCGAACGCCCGCAGCACGTC
>JBBIOF010000572.1:0-2279 GCA_037443505.1 Candidatus Rokuibacteriota bacterium | reverse complement strand
GGCAGCTCGCCTCGGCCGCCGGCGTCAGGCTGGGCGAGCTCGTCAGGCTCACCGAGGGAACGCCCCCGCCCCGCCCCCTCGGCGCACGCGACGTGCGGGCGGCGCTGGCCGTGGCGCCGGGGCCGGTGGAGGCGGGGGAGCTGGAGATCACCGTCACTGTCGAGGCGCAGTACCGCATCGGGCCGTAGGGCGCGCGGGTCCCCCGCGCCCTCCGCGGAAAGGGAGCCCCCATGCCGGACAAGATCTACAAGCTCATCGAGCTGGTCGGCGTGTCCGAGACCTCCATGGAGGACGCCGTCCGGAGCGCCATCGACCGGGCCTCCCGGACGCTCCAGGGGCTGGACTGGTTCGAGGTCAGCGAGGTGCGGGGCCTCGTCCAGGGCGGCCGGGTCGCCCAGTTCCAGGTCAAGCTGAAGGTGGGCTTCCGCCTGATGAGCGACGCCGAGATGCGCACCGCCTGACGGCGGGCGCGCCCGCTATCCGCGCTCGGCGAAGACCTTCTGCGCCGCCCGCACCGAGGCGCCGAAGTCCACCGGCAGCCCCAGGTCGGCCAGGACCTGCTCCAGCGCGGCCAGCGCCGTCACCACGTCGAACTCGGCGGCGTAGCCCATGTGGCCCAGGCGGAAGATGCGGCCCTTCATCTCCCCCTGCCCGCCGGCGATGGTGATGTTGTGCGCCTCGGAGTACGCGGCGACGATCTTCTCGCCGTCCACGCCCGGCGGCGCCACGACCGCGGTCAGGGCCGGGCTCGGCGTGGCCCGCGGGAAGAGCCGGAGGCCGAGCGCCTCGATGCCGGCGCGGGTGGCGCGGGCCAGGCGGTCGTGGCGCCGGAAGACGCTGGGCAGCCCCTCGGCCTCGATCATGCGGAGCACCTCCCGGAGGCCGATGACGATGCTCACGGCCGGCGTGAAGTGCGCCTCGTTCCTCCGCACACACTTCCGCTCCTGGGTGAGGTCCAGGTAGTACTTCGGCAGCCGGGACGCCGCCGCCGCCGCCCAGGCCTTCTCGCTCAGCGCGCAGAAGGCCACCCCGGGCGGCAGCATGAGCCCCTTCTGGGAGCCCGCCACCACCACGTCGACGCCCCAGGCGTCCATGGGCAGGTCGGCGATGCCGAGGCTCGAGACGGCGTCCACCAGGAGGAGGGCGCCGGTGCCGCGCGTCACCTCGGCGTAGCCCCGGACGTCGTGCAGCACGCCCGTGGAGGACTCGCTGTGCTGGGTGAGGACGGCCTTGATCTCCGGCCGCGCGCGGAGGGTCTCCGCCACCCGCGCGGGCGGGACCGTCTCGCCGTACGGGGCCCTGAGCTCCACGACCTCCACGGCGTAGGCGCGCGCGATCTCCACCCAGCGCTCGGCGAACTTGCCGGCGCTCACCACGGCCACGGTGTCGCCCGCCGAGAGGGTGTTGACCACGGCCGCCTCCATGGCCCCCGTGCCGGAGCAGGCCAGCGGGATCACGTCCTGCTCGGTCTGGAAGAGGCGCTTGAGCCCGGCCCGCACCTCCGCGAACAGCGCCTCGTACTGCGGCGTGCGGTGGTGGATCATCGGCTGCGCCATGGCCAGGAGCACCTGGCTGGGCACGGGCGTGGGGCCGGGGGCCATGAGCTGGTACTTCTTCATCGGGCGGCTCTCCTCGCGCGAGAGATGGGCACGTCCCGATCCTATCAGAAGGGCGGCCGGGCGGCGTGCCCCAGGGCGGTGACGAACACCGCGTCCAGGCCCGCGGCGTGCGGGGAGAAGAAGGCCACCACCTCGCGGTCGTAGAAGGTGAGCCCCGAGGCGCCGCAGCGCTGGGCGTAGGCGGCCAGGTAGGCGCGGCCGCCGGCGAGGCCGGCCTCGAGGTTCGCCAGCCGGTACCCGCGGTCGCCGAAGGCGCCGAGCAGCCCGTCCAGCGGGGCGAGGAAGTAGATCACCGCGGCGGCGTCGGCACCCAGTGCCTGCTCCAGGCAGAGGCGGCCCGACTCGTTCCTGAAGTTCCCGGCGCGGATGGGCTCGAGGCCGTGGCGGTCGGGCCAGTAGCGCCACGCTCCCGGCGCCACCCCCTCGACGTCGTTGACGATCAGGTAGGGATCCACGAGGCCGGCGGGCACGTCCGCCTCCACCGGGCGCGTGGCCCACCAGAGCACCGTGGCGAGGGCCTCCGCGGACAGCGCCGTGTGGCGGAAGCGACGGGTGGAGCCGCGGTGCTGGATGGTCTCCCCGAGGCCGCGGCCGGCGCGGCTCCGCGGCGGCGGCAGCGCCTGCGCGACCGGCGGCTGCCGGCGCCGAGGGAGGAGGCTT
>JBBIOF010000571.1:0-2286 GCA_037443505.1 Candidatus Rokuibacteriota bacterium | reverse complement strand
GGTCCTGCTGGCCTTCGCCTCGGTGGCCGGCCAGGCCCTGGTGGGCACCGCCCGGCTCGACCGGCCCGCCAGCCTCAAGCGCGTCGGCCTGATCTCGACCGCGCACGCGCTGCTGTTCGCGGCGGTGGTGGTGGCCCTGGCCTGAATCCTCCGGGGAGGCGGCGACGGCTCAGCCGGCGGCGGCCGCCCGGGCCGCGGCGCGGCCGGCGATCCGCCCGAACACCGCGCCCGCCATGAGCCCCGCCCCGCCCGGGTAGTTGTGGTAGAAGAGGCCGCCCACCAGCTCGCCGGCGGCGAAGAGGCCGGGGATGGGGCGCAGCTCGGCGTCCACCACCTGGGCGTCGGCGGTGACGCGGAGCCCGCCGAACGTGAAGGTGATGCCGGTGGTGACGGCGAAGCCCAGGTACGGCGGGGTGTCGAGCGGCAGCGCCCAGTTGGACTTGGGCGGGGTGATCCCGCGCGTCCCCTTGCCGTCCTTGACGGCGGGGTTGAACGTCCCCGGCTGCACCGCGGCGTTGAACTCCCGGACGGTCCGCACGAACCCCTCGACGTCGATCTCGAGCTTCCGCGCCAGGCCCTCCAGCGTGGCGTCCTCGGCCTTCGTGACCTCGCGGATGCGGTACTCCTCGCGCAGGAGATGGACGACCTTCTGGTCGAAGATCTGGAACGCCGCCCGCCGCGGCTGCTCGATGACCGCGCGCCCGTACTTCACGTAGGTGTAGTTGCGGAAGTCGGCGCCCTCGTCCACGAAGCGCTGCCCGCGGACGTTGACGACGATGCCCAGCGGGTACGAGTGCTTCTGGAAGCCGTCGCCGACCTTGCGGTCGCCGTGCCAGGGCGCGTTCAGGTCCCACTGCACCGAGTGGCAGCCGCTCCAGTGCCCCCAGGGCTGGGCCCCGACGTCGAGCGCCATGCGGATGGCGTCCCCGGTGTTGTAGGGCGTGCCGCGCACGCGGGCCAGCTCCCAGTTGGGCCCCAGGTAGCGCGTGCGCATCTCCGCGTTGGCCTCGAAGCCGCCGGCGGCCAGCACCACGGCGCGGGCGGGCAGGGTCTCCGTGCCCTCGGACGTCCGCGCCACCACGCTCACGACGGCGCCGCGGTCATCGACCACCAGCCGCGTCGCCTTGGTCTCGAAGCGGACGGTCACGCCGGCCCGGGCCGCCGCCTGGTACTCCATGTCGACCAGCCCGGCCCCGCCCCCCACGGCCTCCAGCACCAGCCCGCCCCAGAAGCGGAACCGCCCGCCCACCCGGAACGCCTGGCGCCCGAACATGGGGATCCAGCGCACGCCCTGGGCCTTCATCCACCGCACGGTCGGCTGGGACTCCCGGACGAGGAGCATCGCCAGGTCGGGGTCCGCGCAGTCCTCCGTGACGCGCATCAGGTCGTCGTAGTAGACGTCCTCGGGGTACGGGTCCACCTCCATGGAGGCCCGCTCCTCCTCGGAGAGGTCGCCGACGATCTCGCACAGCTCCTCGAAGCTCTTGAAGGCGAAGCGGAAGCCCCCGGCGGTGAAGAACGAGTTGCCGCCCCGCCAGGCCTCGGGCGCCTTCTCGAGGACGAGGACCCGAGCGCCCTGCTCGCGGGCCGACAGCGCCGCGCACATGGCGGCGTTGCCGCCGCCCACCACCACGACGTCCCAGGTCTCAGGCCCGCTCACGGTCAGCAGGAGATGACTTCGCTGATCTGGAACTGCGGCCGGATGTCCGTGAAGTTCGGCACGTCGGCCATGAACTCCTTGCCGTGCGCCTGCATGGCCCGCTGGAACGCCTCGACCGTGTCGAAGTAGAGGTGGCCCACGCACGCGAACGGGGCCGGCGCGCCGGGCGCCGCCCCGCCCACGCCCCGGTCCACCTCGATGCGCAGGAGCCCGAGCTCTCCGATCCGGTCCCGGACGAGGCGCATGTGCCGGCCGACGTAGTAGTCCAGGTCGAACTTCTTGCCGGGCTCGTTGGGGTAGAGCACCGATATGCGGACCATCGCGCACCTCCCGGGTCTGGGGTGGCACAAGGATACGGCAAAACGCGTCCCGCGGCCCCGGGGAACGCGCGGCGCCCCCCGATCACCTCAGCTCAGCGGGGCGCCCCGCGGATCGTCGACCCCGAAGACGCGGCGGAGGCGGACGCCGAGGGGCGTGCCGAGGAGCGCGGCCGCGCCCCAGAGCCAGCCGTGGAGGCTCGTGGAGGCGATCCCGCTGAAGTACGCGCCGATGTTGCAGCCGGCCGCGACCCGCGCCCCGTACCCCAGCAGGAGGCCGCCCAGGACGGCCGCGACGGCCCGGCCCGG
>JBBIOF010000570.1:0-2291 GCA_037443505.1 Candidatus Rokuibacteriota bacterium | reverse complement strand
CAGCGTGACATCGTAGCCCATGAATCGCATAACTTTATTTCACGAGATTCTTTAGCGTGCAGCGGATCACCCTCTCGGCCCTGACCAAGCGGTTCGGCGCGACGCTGGCCGTGGACGGCCTCAGCCTGGAGGTCCGGCAGGGCGAGCTCGTCTCGCTGGTGGGCGGCTCGGGCTGCGGCAAGACCACGACGCTCCGGATGATCGCCGGCTTCGAGGAGCCGGACGCCGGCGAGATCCGCTTCGACGACCGCCTGATGAACCACGTGCCGCCGCGGAAGCGGGGCGTGGGCATCGTCTTCCAGTCCTACGCCCTCTTCCCCACGATGACGGTGGCGGAGAACATCGCCTTCGGGCTCCGGGCGGCGCGCTGGCCGGAGGCCCGGCTGCGGGAGCGGGTGGCCGAGATGGTGGCGCTCGTCCGGCTCGAGGGGCTCGAGGGGCGGTACGCCCACCAGCTGTCCGGCGGCCAGCAGCAGCGCGTGGCCCTGGCCCGGGCGCTGGCCCGACGGCCGGAGATCCTGCTGCTGGACGAGCCGCTGTCCGCGCTCGACGCCAAGATCCGTCTCCGGCTCCGCGGCGAGATCCGGAAGATCCAGCAGGACCTGGGGATCACGGCGATCTACGTGACCCACGACCAGGAGGAGGCGCTGTCCATCGCGGACCGCATCGCGGTGATGCGCGACGGCCGGATCGAGCAGGTGGGGACGCCGGAGGAGATCTACGCGGCCCCCCGCAGCGCCTTCGTGGCCGACTTCGTGGGCATCTCGAACCTCCTGCGGTGCCGGGTGGTGTCGGCGGCCCGGGGCACGGTGGAGTGGGAGGGCGAGCGGTTCCGGGCCCCGGTGGAGGACCGGGCCGACGGCGAGGCCGTCATCATCTCGCTGCGCCCGGAGAAGCTCCGGCTCCTGGCCGGCGGGCCCGGACCGGCGGACGGCAACCAGCTCCACGGGGTGGTCGAGGTCGTCACCTTCATGGGGCCCACGGTCCGCCTCGAGGTGTCCGTGCGCGGGCGCCCGGTCTGGATGGACGTGCCCCACGGCCAGGCGCCGGCCGTGGAGCGCCGGAAGCCCGTGGTGCTGGCGTTCGCGCCCGCCGACTGCGTGGTGCTGGGCGCCGCCCGGGAGGCGGCCGAGGAGGCGTGAGGCGCCGGGATGCTACGGGCGCGCCGGGGGCCGGGCCGCGTACTGGAGCAGCGCCACCTTCGACACCGACTCCGTGATCTCGCCCTCCACGGCCATGCGGACCGCCTCGGCCAGCGGCACCACCCGGCGCTCCAGGAACCCGTCGTCGTCCGAGGGGAGCGGGTCGGCGGTGAGGCCCCAGGCGATGTAGCAGTAGGCGACCTCGTCCAGGTAGGCGCTGGAGGGGTGGAAGCGGGTGAGGAGCGCGAGCCGCTCGGCGCGGTAGCCGCCCTCCTCGCGCAGCTCGCGCTGGGCGGCAGCCTCCGGGGCCTCGCCCGGCCGGGCGCCGCCGCCCGGCAGCTCCCACGACATCCCTCGCTGAAGATGCCGGTACTGGCCCACCAGCAGCACGCGGTCGTCGTCCACGAAGGGGAGGACTGGCGTCCAGGGCCGGCGCATCGCGCGCGAGAGTATAGCGCGCGGGCGCGGCGTTGACAGCGTCCCGGGCGGGTCCTATCGTAGATCACGCCATGGCCCGCGAGACCCACCTCGACACCCTCATGAGGAAGCTGCTGCGCGCCATCGAGGTCTCCCTCGCCGCCACGGAGGCGGCCCGCGATGCGCTCCAGGAGATCCTCAGGCGCGGCGCCGACACGGGCATGTTCTTCAGCGGGGCGCGCAGCCGCGGCAACCCGACGTTCGAGCTGACGGCGCAGGACAGGGAGTTCCTCCGCGCGGTCTCCATCAAGCCCGACCGCTGAGACCCTCTGGGTCCATGCGCCTCCTTCCGTGGCTGCTGTGGGGGCTGGTGGTGGTCCTGCTGGTGCTGCCCGCGCTCCGGCGCGCCTTCCCCGCACGGCGCCGGGAAGCCGCCGGTGCTCGCGAGGAGCTGGTGAAGGACCCGGTCTGCCACACCTACGTCGTGCGCTCCCGCGCGGTCACCCGGTCCCGGGACGGGCAGCCGGTCTACTTCTGCAGCCCGCGGTGCGCGAGCCGCTGGGGATGAGGTTCGTGCACAGCGGGCTCGCGACGCCGGCCGCGAGCCTGGACGACGACTGCCGGATCGCGGCGCGCCTGGCCGCCGACCTCGTCGAGCTGGCCGCGGACAAGCTGGGGCCCGCGCTGGAGCGGGGCGGCCTGGCCACGCTCCTCCGCCGGCACGGGGTGCGC
>JBBIOF010000569.1:0-2294 GCA_037443505.1 Candidatus Rokuibacteriota bacterium | reverse complement strand
GCGCGGGCGCGTAGCCGCCCGTCAGGTCGAAGGCGCGGCCCCCCAGCCACGGCCCCAGGGACCCGCCCACGGCGTTGGCCACGTGCAGGGTCCCGAAGATCGAGCCGAAGTGGCGGCCCCGGTAGTAGTCGAAGAGCAGGGCCGGGAGCAGCGGCGCCGTGATGGAGTAGCCCACGCCGATCAGCAACGCGTAGGCGTACGCCCATGACGCCGTGGGCGCGACGGCCACCATGCCCAGGGCGCCGAGGCTCAGCACCGCCAGCGCCATCCCCAGCGTGAAGGTGACCTCGCGCCCGATGCGGTCCGAGCACCAGCCCCCGCCCGCCTTGCCCAGCACGCTGGCCGCGCCCACCACTCCCACCACCGAGGCCGCGACCAGCACGGGAATGCCGTGGTCCACGAGGTACGCCACCTGGTGCACGAGCAGGAGCTGGTTCACGAAGGCCGTGCAGAGCTGGGCCACCGCCAGCAGCCAGAAGCGCGGCGAGCGGAGTGCCGTCCCCAGCGTGACCTCGCCCGCCGGGGCCGCGCCCGCGGCGGCCTGCGCGGGGTTTGACTCCATGGGGGGCTCCGGGCGCCCCCCAAGCCCCCCGACGCTCGGGGCGCCCCGGCCCGGCCGTGGCGCCCCTCGATCACGCGCTTCGCCCCCAAGGTCTGGGCCGCCGGAGGGGGACGCGGGTGGATCGCTCACCAGCCACAGGGCGGCCGGGACGATCCAGCCGCCGGCCAGCGCCCCGGCGATCCGGAACGCCCAGCGCCAGCCCACCAGGTCGATCAGCCACTGGCTCAGCGGCCCCATCACGAAGATGCCGACGCCGATGCCGGCCGACGTGAGCCCCAGCGCGGTGCCGACCCGGTGCGGGAACCAGCGCTGCACCAGGAGCACGGCAGGTACCCACCCGGCGGCGGCCACGCCGAGGGCGGTGACCAGGCCGAAGGCGAGGTAGAGGTGCCAGGGGCGACTCACGGAGCCGTCCAGGAGCAGGCCGGCGGCGAGCGTTGCGCCGCCGGCCAGCACCAGTCGCCGCGGCCCCACCCGGTCGCCCAGCCACCCGAGGGCCGGCGACACGAGCCCGTGGACCAGGGTGAAGGTGGAGAAGGCGCCGGCCACCAGGGAGCGGCTCCAGCCGAACTCGCGGAGCAGTGCGACCAGGAAGACGCTGTAGGCGTACCAGACGCCGTAGGCCAGCCCCAGGGTCACGAAGGTGGCCCCGACCGAGCGCGGGCCGGAGGGCTTCACCGGTGCCGGGCGGCGGCGTCCTTCAGCGCCCCGATCACACCCCTGGGGAAGAAGAAGACGGCCAGGATGAAGAGGATCCCGAAGTAGAGGAGCCAGCGCTCGGTGAGGCGCTGGGCGAGGGCCGAGTCGGCGAAGAGGGCCACGCCCACGGTCCGGAGGTGTGGCAGCACGGTCTGCGCAGTGAGCAGCACGGCGGAGCCGATGACGGCGCCCCACAGCGTGCCGATGCCGCCGATGATGACCATCAGCAGCACGTCCAGCATGACGTGGATCCCCAGCGCCGACTCCGGGTTCACGTACCGCACCCACATGACGTAGCACCCTCCGAGCACGGTGGCCACCACGCTGGCGAAGGAGGCCGCGACGAGCTGGTAGACGAACGTGCGCAGCCCCAGCGCCTCCGCCCGCAGCTCGTTGTCCCGGATGGCCTGGAGGGTGCACCCGAGGGGCGAGGCGATGAACCGGGCCATGACGGCGAACAGCCCGGCCACGACCGCCAGCACGGCGTAGTAGGTCACCAGCCTGCCGGTGACCTCGACGCCGAGCACGCGCCCCCCGGTCCAGCTCACCGAGAACACGCCGGGCAGCCGGGGGCTCACGCCGTCTTCCCCGCCCGTCAGCGCGGTGAGCTGGACGGCCAGGATCAGCGCGAACTCGGCGAAGGCCAGCGTGATCATGGCGAAGAAGATGGCCTTGACCCTGAGGGAGAAGGCACCCACCAGGACGGCCACGGCGCCCGAGACCAGGATGCCGGCCGCGAACCCCAGGGCCAGGTGGCCGTAGGTCGGCGCGCCCAGCCGGGCCACCGCCAGCGCCACCGCGTAGACGCCGAAGCCGAAGAACATGGCGTGCCCGAACGAGACGATGCCCGTGTAGCCCAGCACGACGTCGTAGCTGGCGGCCAGCGCCGCAAAGATGGCGATCTTGGCCGCCAGGTCCACCGCCTGGAACGACGGCAGGACCAGCGGCACCAGCGCGGCGGCCGCCAGGCAGCCGAGCCGGGCGTGGAGCGCCGGGTCGCGGAAGCGGCGCGCCCGCTCGGCGCGCCGGGCGG
>JBBIOF010000568.1:0-2304 GCA_037443505.1 Candidatus Rokuibacteriota bacterium | reverse complement strand
CGCCGAGGTCGGCCTGGCGGCCCGGAGCGACGCCCTCGCGGGCAGCCTCACCCTGGCCGAGCGCAAGCGCCTGGAGCTGGCCCGCGCGCTGGCCACCGAGCCGGTCCTCCTCCTGCTGGACGAGGTCATGGCCGGGCTCAACGCGAGGGAAACCGAGCGCATCGTGGAGCTGGTGCGCGCCATCAACCGCCGGGGCGTCGCCATCCTGCTCATCGAGCACGTGATGCGCGCGGTGATGTCGCTGTCCCAGCGCATCGTGGTGATCAACTACGGGCAGCGCGTGGCCGAGGGACCGCCGGACGCGGTCGCGCGCGACCCGCGCGTCATCGAGGCCTACCTGGGGGAGGCCGGCGAGCATGCCGTCACTGCTCCGGCTTGAGGGCGTGGAGGCGGCCTACGGCGACATGGTCGCCGTGCGCGACGTCTCCCTGGAGGTCCGGGCCGGCGAGTGCGTGGCTCTCATCGGCTCCAACGGGGCCGGCAAGACCACGACCCTGCGCGCCGTGTGCGGCCTGCTCCGGCCCCGCCGCGGGCGGATCGAGCTGGACGGCGCGCGCATCGACGGGCTGGCGCCCGCGGCCGTCGTGGCCCGCGGGATCGCCCACGTGCCCGAGGGGCGCCAGCTCTTCCCCTCCATGACGGTGCTGGAGAACCTCCGGGTGGGCGCCCGGACCCCCGAGAGCCGGCGCCGGATCCCGGAGAGCCTGGAGCAGGTCTTCGAGCTCTTCCCCCGCCTGGCCGAGCGGCGCTCGCAGGTGGCGGGCTCGCTGTCGGGGGGCGAGCAGCAGATGTGCGCCATCGGCCGCGCGCTGATGGCCCGGCCGCGGCTGCTGATGCTCGACGAGCCCTCCCTGGGCCTGGCCCCGGTGGTGGTGAACGCCATCTTCGCCAACCTCGCCCGGATCAATCACGCGGGGACCACCATCCTCCTGGTGGAGCAGAACGTCCTGAAGGCTCTCACCCTGTCCCACCGCGCCTACGTCCTGGAGGACGGCCGCATCGCCCTCGAGGGTCCGAGCGCCCGGCTGCTGGCCGACGAGCGGATCAGGACCGCCTACCTGGGGCGCTGATCTCCCGGAAGTTGACACCTTGGCCGACAGGCAGTTAGAGTCACAGACCGACTGGTCGGTCTGAACCCCTGGGGCTCTTGCCGAGCCCTGCCCCGAGGAGGCGGACGTGCGATTCGCTGACCCGCGTCTCTGGCCCGTCTGGGAGAAGGTCCGCGCCGGCGCGCGCCTCGACCGCCGGGACGGCCTGCTCCTCTTCGAGACCGAGGACCTGCTGGGCGTCGGGCGGATGGCCGACCTGGCCAAGTCCCGCCGCGAGGGCGACCGCGTCTACTTCGTCATCAACCGCCACATCACGCCCACCAACGTGTGCGTGCTCTCCTGCGCCTTCTGCGGCTTCGCCCGGAAGAAGGGCGAGGCCGGCGCCTACGAGCACACCATCGAGGACATGGTGGCGATGGTCGGCGAGGGCGTCCGCGAGGTTCACATCGTGGGCGGCCACCACCCGGACTGGCCCTTCGAGTACTACGAGCGGATGATCCAGGCCATCCACGCCGCCCACCCCCAGGTGCAGATCAAGGCCTTCACGGCGGCGGAGATCGACTACTTCTGGCGGCGGTGGCGCATCGAGCCCAAGGAGGCGCTGGCCCGGCTCAAGGCGGCGGGCCTCCAGTCCATGCCCGGCGGCGGCGCGGAGGTCTTCTCCGCCCGCCTGGCCCGCCTGCAGCGCTACGCCGGCAAGGCCGACCCGGAGCGCTGGTGCGAGATCCACGGCATCGCGCACTCGCTGGGCATCCCCACCAACGCCACCATGCTCTACGGCCACCAGGAGACGCTCGCCGAGCGCGTCGACCACCTGCTGCGCCTGCGCGAGCAGCAGGACGCCTCCGGCGGCTTCCTCACCTTCGTCCCCCTGGCCTACCAGGTGGGCGCCACGCGGCTGGTCCCGCGCCAGACGCCGCCCACGGACAGCCTCCGCACCATCGCGGTCTCCCGGCTGCTCCTCGACAACTTCCCGCACGTGGAGGCGTACTGGGTGACGCTGGGCGAGGAGACGGCGTCCATGGCCCTCCACTTCGGCGCCGACGACGTCAACGGCACGCTGGGCGACGAGCGCATCCAGCACCTGTCCGGCGCCGGGACGCCCGCCGGCCTGGCCCGCGACCAGCTCCTGCGCATGATCCACGACGCGGGCAAGGTGGCGGTGGAGCGCGACGCGCTCTACCGCGTGGTCCGGGTGTGGGGCTAATGAGTCTCGGAAAATAGTTTGACGGGATTCATGGAGTACCCTGCGATG
>JBBIOF010000567.1:0-2310 GCA_037443505.1 Candidatus Rokuibacteriota bacterium | reverse complement strand
AGCACCGCCGGCCCGTGCTCCACCGCCGCTCCCGCCACCCAGACCACGCCCACCCAGAAGGTCACCGCCCAGCCGGCGCGGCGGCCGTGCGCCAGCAGCAGCAGGCCCAGCGTCTGCAGGGCGAGCCAGGCGCCCAGCAGCGCCGCCGCCGCGCCGGTGGAGAGGTGGACTCGCACGGCGATGCCCCCGGCGAAGTCCTCCACGACGTGGGGGACCATGAAGGGCAGCGAGGCCAGGGACAGGGCCGTCGTCGCCAGCGCCAGGCCGCCCGCGCCCGGATCCCCCCTTGACTTCATGGCCGACCGGCCGAGAATACCCCCACGCGCCATGAGCGACTACCAGCTCAACAAGCTCCTGTTCGAGGCTGCCCGGCGCCACCGGATCGTGGAGACCCTGGCCGACGAGGCCGACCTGGCCGGCTACGAGCTGACGGCCGAGGAGCGGGCCGCCCTGGCGCGGGGCGACATCGAGGCGCTCTACCGCCTGGGCGCCAATCCCTACCTCATCCGGCGGGTGTTCCGTCCGCGCTTCCCGGTCTGAGGCCGGCGTGGGCGCCATCGTCGCCGGCTGCCTCACCTCCCACGCCCCGAACATCACGGCGCGCCCCGTCATCGACGACCCCGCCCAGCGCCGGCGCTTCCTCGACGCGCTCGAGGTGATGCGCCGCCGGCTGGCGGAGGCGCGGCCGGACGTGGTGGTGGTCTTCGCCAACGACCACCTGCAGAACTTCTTCTACGACGCCATGCCCGCGTTCTGCGTGGGCGTGGCCGACCGCTACGCCGCCCCGTCGGCCGGCGGCGCCGAGTTCCTGCGCATCCCGGCCCGGCAGGCGGCGGGCGCGCGGGCCTGGAGCGAGGCGCTGCTCCACGCCGCCCTCGAGGCCGGGTTCGACGTGGCGTACTCGCAGGAGCTGGAGTTCTGGGACGACGTGTCGCTGCCCCTGCACTTCCTGGTCCCCGACGGGGTCCCCATCGCGCCCGTCCTCGTCAACTGCGTGGCGCCGCCCCTGCCCGTCCCGCGCCGCTGCCACGCGCTGGGCGCGTTCGTCCGCTCCTTCGCGGAGGGCCGGCCCGCCGGGGAGCGGGTGGCCGTGATCGGCTCGGGCGGGATCTCGCACTGGATCGGGATGCCGGGGCACGGGCGGATCAACCCCGCCTTCGACCGCCTCGTCCTGGACTGGATCGCGGAGGGCCGCCTGGACCTCCTGGTGGAGCTCACCGCCGAGCGCATCGAGCGCGACGCCGGCAACGGCGGCCAGGAGCTCAGGAACTGGATCGCCGCCCTGGGGGCGCTGCCGGTGAAGGGCGAGGTGCTCGCCTACGAGGCCGTCCGCGAGTGGCTCACGGGGTGCGGCGCGGTGTGGCTGGCGCCGTAGGGTCCGCGCCGCCCGCGCTCAGGCGATCACGACGAACCGGTCCAGCGCCGCGGCCACGCGACGCTCGGCGTCGGCCACGTGCGCGCGGACCAGGCGCGCCGCCCGCTTGCCGTCCCGCCGCCGGAGCGCGGCGATGATGGCGGCGTGCTCCCGGGCCAGCCGCGACGGGTCCCGCCCCTCCATCATGCTGAGGCTCACCTGCACGAGCCGGTCCATCTGCTCCACCATGTCGCGCGTGGCCGCCGCCAGGCGGCGGTTCTTGGACAGGTCGGCCAGCGCGCAGTGGAAGGCGCGGTTGTAGGCGATGAAGCCGCCGGGGTGCGCCCGGCGGTCGAAGCGGCGGAAGCGGGCCAGCGTCCCCAGCTCCTCGTCGGTGGCGGCGCGCGCCGCCTCCAGGGCACAGGCGCTCTCCAGCAGGGCACGGAAGCGGAAGATGTCGCGCGCGTCGGTGAGCGAGATGGGCGCCACGCGGTAGCCCTGGCGCGGGAGCACCGCCACCAGCCCCTCGCGCTCCAGCCGCGCCAGCGCGTCGTGCACGGGCGACTTGCTCACCGCGAAGCGCCCCGCCAGGTCCTGCTCGCGGATCTCCTGCCCGGGCTTCAGGCGGCAGGAGAGGATCTCCTCGCGGAGTCGGCGGTAGACCTCGTCCCGGAGGAGCGCGGGCCGGCCGTCGCCGGGCCGGAGGGCTGGGGTGCCGTCACGTGGCATATCACCTTGAAGATAACTCAAAACTGTGAAATATTACGCCCCCCGATGACTCCGGACGCGGTGGCGGCTCCGCTCCGCTCGCTGATCGGCGCCGAGGTGCGCCGGCGCGAGGACCCGGCCCTGGTCCGGGGCGCCGGCCGCTTCGTGGACGACCTCGCCCTGCCCCGCACGGCAGCCCTGGCCGTGCTGCGGTCGCCCCACGCCCACGCCCGCCTGGTGCGCGTGGA